>JAIETZ010000013.1 GCA_019744775.1 Candidatus Obscuribacterales bacterium | reverse complement strand
ATCAGGTAATGCTGAGCACTCTAGCGAGACTGCCGGTGACAAACCGGAGGAAGGTGGGGACGACGTCAAGTCATCATGCCCTTTATGCCCTGGGCTACACACGTGTTACAATGGCTGGGACAATGCGATGCAAAGCCGCGAGGTGGAGCGAATCGCCAAACCCAGTCTCAGTTCGGATCGTAGGCTGCAACTCGCCTGCGTGAAGTCGGAATCGCTAGTAAACGCCAATCAGCACGTGGCGTTGAATACGTTCCCGGGCCTTGTACACACCGCCCGTCACGTCATGGAAGTTGGTCACGCCCGAAGTCGGTGCGCTAACCGTAAGGAAGCAGCCGCCTAAGGCAGGGCCGATGACTGGGACGAAGTCGTAACAAGGTAGCCGTACCGGAAGGTGCGGCTGGATCACCTCCTTTCTAGGGAGATAGCAGATATGCCCCATTGGTGTGGGGTTGAACTCTGCCATCGTGACACTCACGTGTCGCATTTCTCTAGGTCGATGTCAATGAAGCTAACCAAAGGTAGATAAAGCTCAAAAGACCTGGTTAGTCGAGACGATAGGCGCTCTTAATGGCTGTTCAGTTATCAGGGTTCAAACCTGAATAAGAACAAAAAAGATGGAAGGCGAAAGCCTTCTTTTTTGTTTGCCACATTTTGTGGAAGGCGTAGAATTAGGGTGTATTGGAGAAACCAATGGTTCAACCCAAGAAAAAACCGAGCCTTGAGCAAGTACTGAAACTTGTTGACCAACTCTCACCAGAGGATCTCATTGATCTTCGCCACGAGCTGGACACAAAAGTTACCAGCCCGACTTGGTCAAACGTCGATTTGCATTTACCCTCCGAAAGAGCAGCTTTCTTCAAGCAGGAAGAAGCCCAGGCAGGAAAGCGGGTAAAGAAAGCTTTTGAAGACCTACAAAAGCAAGGTATCGTGGACAAGAACGGTACCTTACTTAAATGCGGACTGCCTGCAGACATGGAACCAGGCTCCGACCGTGACGTTGGCGGCTAATGCAGCCGAGAATGGTGATTGTGGCTGGTCCGCCGGGAAGCGGGAAATCCACTGCGTTCCCGGTTAAGAGCTTTGGGTTGGACTATTTCAATGCAGATGATCGCGCCGCCGAACTAAACGGCGGATCGTATCAAGGCATTACTCTTGCTGTGCGTAAACGCGTCGGCAAAGAATTCGAAGACTTTGTCATTGAGCAGATTAAGAGGCAAAAAAGTTTTGCTATTGAGACTACACTCCGCAGCGACGTCACTTTCAATCAAGCGAAACTCGCAAGGGAAGCAGGATTCCAAATCGAGATGCTTTATGTCTGCGGCGGCAGTTTTGATAATTGCCTTAAGCGTGTCATTGCGAGGGGCTTTGCAGGAGGACATTCAGCTCCAGTCAATCAACTCAGACTAATTTACGAGTCCAGCCTGAAAAATTTGCCTCTAGCGATTAGCGAAATGGATGGACTTAGGGTTTACGACAACAGCCGCCCTGGTCAGAGTCCTAAGCTTGTCCTTGAGGTGGTGAACGTCCAGACCAAATTTATAGCCGAGACAAAACCAAATTGGTTGGCAAGCTCACTTAAACTCCCCTGAAGGCGAAAGCCTTCTTTTTTTATTTGTATTGAAACGTTTTGCGCTTTTCAGGCCAATCGTTTTGATCATTGAAGTAGTCTACCTGTGGTAGACCTTTGAGCTTTTCTCTAGCCTCATTTTGAGGCACCTCAGTGAATCCAAATTTCTCAAAGAACTCCGGAGCAGTGCTGGTAATTGCATAGATATTAGTGCATTTTTTCTCTAGAGCTTCTTTAATCGCCTTCTGCAGTAGGTCTTTTGCAATACCTTTGCCTCGCATTTCCCCGCGAACAACTAAGCTCTTAATCAGAGCAAGACTATCAACGTATTCGTTTCCTACCATAGCGACCAGCGTTTCACCGTCGTAGTACACCCAATACTCAGAGTTCTTCGACAGGATGATTTGGTTTTGCATCTTAGACTCAGACAACAATTCCGCCATCGCTTTAGAGTCGGAAAAAATAGCTGAACGAATTGCAATCATACGCATAGCTTAACATGCTAGACATAACTCCGTTATCAGACGTCTATTGTGCCTCACCACTTGGACAGGCGGGTATACTTTCGATTAGGCTTCCTTTAAAAGTATTGGTGACTGGTATGTCTAAATCGGCTTGCGGTGTAGTGCGGTATTTTACAATAGCTTTCGCGCTACTTACTGTGTGTCAACTGAGCGCGGTATCAACCCCTTTTGACGATGCACTCAAACAAGGACAAGACCTTTTTGACCAGGAAGATTTTAAGGGCGCGATTGTTGCCCTGGACAAGGCAATTGAGCTAAATCCGAAAAGTGCGGATGCCTATGCATCTAGAGCGGACGCAAAATTTCACGCCGGTCAGGACTCGTTTGAAGATGCTAACAAAGCAATCAGTCTTGATCAGAACAATGAATATGGCTATTCCTGTCGAGCAGACGCCTATGAACAAAAAGGAGATCATCAAAAAGCAATTGATGACTTTAGCCAAGCCGTTATATTGAATCCGGAGTATGACTATGTATTTCGCGCCCGCGGTGCAATTTATAGTGATCTTGGACAGTACGAGAAGGCAATTGACGACTACACCAACGATATTGAATTGCGTCCATCGGATGCCTACACGTATCTCGCTCGCGCTCATGCATATGCCAAGATCGGGCAGGGTGACAAAGCAACCAACGATGGAATTAAGGCCATCTTCTATCTATTGTGGCAATCATTGGTAGCTTCTGGTCCTTTCGGCATGATTATTGTCGGAGCTTTGTTTCTGTTTGTCGTCTTTGTCATAGTTATGCTTATTTCGAGAGATTCAGCGAAAGCAAGCTGGCGAGACTTTGGTAATTACCTGCCTGTTGTTTGGCTTTCTCTGAGCGAATCTAAAGGCATGACATTTTGGTTACTTGGTTGCACATGCTTAGCGACAGTTTTCCCGCGCGCTTCATTTATTGCAATTGCAGCCATTTATCCGGCAATTTTCTTGTCCGCCAAAATCCTTCAAAATAGTCTCAGAAACAAAGACGTTCAGAGCGAATTTGTAGACAAAATACAATTACCCGTTGGCACGATTTTTTTGATTAACCTAATTTACGGCTGGGTTGCCATAATACTAATGGTATTTTTAGTTGTTCCAGGTATTTGGTGGATGGCTCGTTATTCCCTTGCCGTCGTAGCCGCAGTTGCAGAAGGTAAAGGTCCATTAGCCAGCCTTTCGACAAGTAGCTCACTTACAAAGGGACACGTTTGGCAAGTTCTGCACTATATGCACGCCCCTATTTTTCTATTTTTCTTTTCCTCTGTTTTTTCTTTGATAGTTCTAATTGCTGTTTCTGTGTTGAGCTTGAACTACAATCAATTCGTCCCGATGATGCCGAGAATTCTATTCAACCTGATAAACATGATAATTCAGTTCGGAACACTGCCAATGCTGGTGCATCAGTATTTGTCTCTCAACGGCAATAGATTGCCTGCTGCAGAAAATAGATAAATAACTGAAACGAATGCAGTGCTACTTCTTAGCTGGAGGCGATACGCGTTCAATGGTGCCATCTTGATAGGTAATGATGACACCGCCGGGATTATATGGATCACGACCTACAGCCATAATTCGTCCGTGATTAGGAGGATTTGGTGCCGGTGGAAGCGGCTCAGGCTCCGGGACTGGTGGCAAGGATAGATTCGGCATTGGCGGTATGGTTTTAGCCCATGGCGGCGGTATTTCCAGACCTGTTTCAAGGTCAACGTACTTCAGTCCATTTAAAATAACCGGCGTTATCATGCCCAATTTACCGCCACTAAACGGTACTGATTTTGGTGGTGCCTGCACTGAAGCCTGAAAGTTATAATCTCCCGGTTGTTTTGCTTGCATTTGCAATACAACGTTCGGCTGATCATCAGGCGGTGGAGTGCTGGGCGGCGCCATGTCATTAGCATACGCCGGGCAGATAAAACACAAACTAAGAGCTATAAAAGCTATTTTCATTTTCTAATTACTCACTTCGACAGCGGAATTACTTGATAGTCACCACCGGCAACGCTAATTACTTCAGGCGACAAATTGCGAAATATCAAATTGGCACTTGTACCCGGCTTCATTCCTTCAACCGAAATTTTAATTTGTCCGCGGTCTCCGACCTTCAGTAACTTATCAGCAGAAATTTTTGGTTTCATGACGGAGACTTGTGATTCGGCAACCTGATTTGTTTCCGGCAGATAGAGTTTCATCAATACTGGTCCTTGCGGTAAGTCATTAGGAGCAGCAAAAAACTGATCACGAGGACTGCCAGCTATTGCAGGACAGTTCTCGCCGTTCATAGTGCAAGCACCATTGCCAGGCGATCCATCAGTGTTTGCTCCACAGCGAAAAAAGCGCTTTGGCGTTGCCACTTGTGGCATCTTTGCCTGACTGTTGCCTAAGTCGCTCTTGGGTTTATTGGGAAGACAATTTAGACGGTATGTAGTCATGCTTCTGTCGTCAGGATCATAGAGACTAGCCTGTATCTCTGCACAATCTTTTGGTATATGCAAAACCTTTGGTTGGCAACCAGGCGCCATCACTATGGCGGTGCCATGCTCAGGTTTTAGTTCTACCAAGAGCTTCTTCAGCGCATTGAAATTAACTCGTCGATCCTGCTCAGATTTACCTGAGGGAGCCAACGTAACAGTGCCCCAAATATTGTCATCCGGCGCAATTTCAGCCGGCAGTGTGGCTATTACATTACCGTTGACAGTTGCGTATGTAATACGTTCAAGCCCACTTTCAACTTGACTGGAAATTACAACTTTTTTCGTATCGCGACTCGGAGCCACTTGCGACAAGGCTGGTTCCAATTGCCAAAGCAACAGTATCAGCACGGCTGCAAGTTGTACATCTCTATTTGGCATTAGCGAAATCCTTCTTCCTGATATGGGCGTGGACTCCTTTAGTCTCGTCAACAACTTGAGTTATTTCAAAGTCAGTAGCCGCGCTTAAATAGGCCATTGCTGTTGCCGGATCCATACCTAACTTATCGACCAGAAATTTTATTGCGGCTCTTACAGTCTTTTTCATTGCTTCATCAAGATCGGCATCCAGTCCAATAGGCATCCAATACTCAGGGGTTTCTGCAAATGGTTCTGTAAATAAACCTTTGCCTGGAATTGCCGGATCACCTTCCTTGAGAAGTGTCAGTCTAATTTCAGCGCGAAGCGATGCTTCCAAAGCAGTTAGAGCAACTTCGCCATCACCTTGCGCAAAGTGCGGATCGCCTATGAAAAATTTCGCTCCAGGCACCTGTATTGGGACATAGAGAGTCGATCCAGGCGTCAAATCTTTCAAATCCAGGTTGCCACCAAATGAGGATGGCGGTATAGAATTTAGCTTTGCTGATGTGTTAGCAGCTACACCCATTGTCCCTATGAATGGGTGAATAGGAAATGTTATTTCCTTACCGGCTGCGTTGTGGAAAACGCCATACCATTCTCCATTGATTTTCTTAATCGGCACAAACTTAAAAACATTACCGTATAACTCCGGATGCTCTGCGCTGGCACCTGGCTCTGGTCCATTATTTTGTGGGAACTCGCCCGGTAGAGCGCCTTTTCCATGTCTATTTCCGACAATGCCATACGGCACTCGTGGCGTCAGTGAGACAATATCTATTTTCAGAACATCACCAGGCTGAGCGCCTTCTACGGCCACAGGTCCCTGAATAATGTGCGGTCCGTCCTTTGTTATGTCGTGCACTAACTTGGATGCACATATTTCCTTTGCATCGTTGAGTACGTCATTTTCTTGAACACCAAATTTGCCAAAGAATTTAACAGGATCACGACCTTGATCCTCGACCATTCCTTCCGATGACAAAGTGTCAAACGTTATCAGACTGCCGGAAGGTACGGTTAGTATTGGTCTTGAATCCTTATTCGGCAGATAGCCCCAGCGAATGGTTCCTAAGACCGCAGGTACATAATAGGAACCATCCACCAATGTGCCAGCCTTCAATCGCAACCGCTGCAGGATAGTACTGGGCTCGGCAAACAAGGCGCTGGCCGTTTGCTCGTCAGCAAATGACGGATTAATTGAAAATAGCCCTAAACCCAAGCTTAAGGCAAGCGATAAAATTTGCTTCGGCATTTTTAGTCTCCTTTGTACCTATGCTTGGTTCTACCCAGCATTCGGTGGAGAGACTGTGCTTTAACAAATTGAGTTGAAAACCTTTACAGAGCGACTTGTTAATCAAGCGCCTCTAATAATTCCGCTAAACCGGTATTTAAAAGATCAATCATGGCGCGTAAATCAAACATCATTGATAGTCGGTTATTAATTAGCTTGATCGATTCGCACCACTGATGGTGATGAGGTCCAAGCACAGATACTTTCTCAATATTTTTGGGCTTCTTGATGTTGATGGAAAGATTTCTGCCATGCTTCCAATATTCGAGCAATTGCTGCCTGCGCGTTAGACCACTAGTTGAATCAGGCGCAACTGAATTCAAATAAGTCCACAAGAATGGAGGCAGTTGTTCGTAACTTGGAGCATTGAGTCCCAACGTTTGACCTAATAAGTTTGGCTCTGCGCGTGTATGTCTAATGCCGCCTCGGCGTTCCAAAAATGCCAGAGCCGCCAATCCACCGACCATTAAGCCGGAGACTATATTCAATTGATTACTTGCCAGAATTCGGTGCTTATTTTCAGTTTGCGCCAAGGGACCATCAATAATCATCGATAGAATGCCCAACTGATAAAAGTTGAGATTGTTTGTCTGCGCCACGATGAAGTCGCGTTCGTTTGAAAGCCTATCGACGGCTTGCCGTTCAATGGTAATTTCTTTGTCGAAATGCGCAGACACTGTGCGCAATTCAAGTCCAATCGTCATCACTTTTCTAATTAGTGATGTCTGCAACTGAAGAGCTTCTCTATCGAAGACGTCTAGTTTGCCATTGCGCTTCAATTCCAAATATCTATGTATTTGCGCATCAAGTCCCAACAATTTGGCGACTTCCTCTGCATTTGGAGAAATCTGTGTACCGGTTGCAGATTGAGCATCAGCTATTAGTCGAGTTGATTCATCTACATTCGCAGCCAAGACAGGAGTGGGTATAGCGAGAAACATTCCAAACCCTACTGCAAACAACTTCTGATATAGATTGCCTATATTCATGTTTAGCTTGGCTGCTCCGTTGTTTTCAGGAGATCCAACACTTCAACATGGAATAATTCCAACTCTTTTTTCAAGGAATGCAGAAGTTTGATTCGATTAGTAACCAGTTTGATGGTGTCAAATTTATGCGACGGCATATTGGCTAATGCTTCGCGATTCTTTTGTTTGCTAATTTTGACAGAGCTAACTTTGCGCTCAGCCCATAGCTTATTCAATAACTCGCTTCTTGTTTTTCCTTCTGTTGAGCCTGGAGGAATGTCGTTTAAGAAGTGCGAGACAAAAGGAGAAAAACGATAGTTTTCGGCAGGGTTAAGATCCATTACTTGCGCCAGTCCAGTTGGACCAGTCTCTACTCTCCTCCAGAATCCATGATTAGTCAAAGTTGCCAAAGTTGTCATGGCAGTGCCTATGCCACCAGATATCACGAACATAGTGTCGCCTGTTATAGAGTTTTTCGACAGATATGATTTACCGGCAATAATTCCTAGAATGCCTGACTGAATAAAGTTGGCATCATATATAAGTTGCAGCGCCTTAGCCCTGCTTTGCAATAGCTGGGCAAGCACAATGTGGTAGTTGTAGTTCAATTCTTCGTCGACTCTGTCGGCCGCCACTTGTACTTCAAGCGCCCCTTCTAGAGCCGATTCGACGATTTGTAGTTCTAATTCATCGCGTCTAACGTTTTGAGTGTTGGCTTGACGCAAATGCTTAAGCTCTTCGACTGAAGATTGCAGATTCAAGAGTGCGGTCACTTCGTCATAGCCACTGCTAAATTGCTGACCGCGCTTGCGAGAGGAAAGCAATAGATCCGGATTATCAACGGCTGGATTACGCACCATTTTTAGCAAAGATAACAAATTACGATCAAAATCTTGCACGAAAGTGTGCAATGACCACAGCAACAATATTCTGGTGTTGAGATATCCGAGGCTGGCTCTCTTTTTGTCGGCTATGCCAAACAACTTTTCTCTATTAGTTGTATCAATGTGATAGTGCTTTTTCCACATTGCAAATAATTCGTCTCGACGAGACTGACTGTCACCCGGCTCAGGGTAATCCATGAATTTCGTAACCAAAGGCGGCATGCCCGAAGTATCTACAGGGCGTCCGTCAACGACGTTGTCCAAAACTTTTGGAGGTTGAACATGACTTGCTTTTGCATACTTGCCATGGATTCTCGACAATGTGGCAATGGTTGTACCAAGCGAACCGCTAGTAGTTGTAAAAACTGCCGAAGTCACAAAATACTTGTGAATTCGCATGAATGGTTCCAAGGTATAGAACGTAGATAACTCAGAGAATACGGCAAGGTTAAAGAGAGAGTTGATGAAAGCCTGACGCCTCTCCTCCCTTCTCGCTATATCGTATGTATATGCGAGTTCCAGATCTACCTTATTACAGGCTTCTCTGACTTCCAAAACACCGCGCAGAATTTTTCTTACAATGATGCTCTTCATTAGGAGCAATTGCTCAAGCTCATCATCGGAAAGATGTTCACGCTCACGCATTGAAAGCAAGCGATCAACATGCGAACGAACACCAAGTATGTCGGCCGCCTGCAGTGCTTCGTCTTTATTAAATCCTGCCGGGCCGTTAGCTCTGTACGCAAAACATGGTGGCGAAGCAACAGCAAAACATAGAAACGCCGAGACAATTCTGTTTCGCAATGACACCATTTCAATCCGCCCCAACCAGTCAGGCAAATTGTGGCACACTGGATCGAATTAGTAAAATTCAATGTTCACATTTTTGCATATACGCTTCATGCCCCTGCGTAATCAGCATTCTGCTTTTCATGCAGACCTAAAACAGATTCGCTCTTCCCGCGAGTGCGCATATCGATACACCGGCCATGATATATACAAAGGATTTATCTAAATCGTAAAGGTTCGTCCTGCGGTCCGTCTTGTCCACGACGAAGGCCTGGTCCATCACCACAAATTGCGGACCCCACGGATATTGCACAAAAGATCCGTATTGTGAGATTCGGGAGCATTCCATTCACCACACACGCGTCACCATACACGCGCCCACACAAAAGAGCTCACCGTCAAAGTCAGTTTTTCAGCAGAGCTGCCAGTGCACGGGAAGTGATAAAGCAGTTAGAGGCTACCGACGAATAAAGCAAGCATCAAGATGCTGTGCTACTGATCTTGCTCGACCACTTTATCCCGAATGATCAAAACTGCATGCTTGTAGTTGGCTTCATGGTCATCTTTCGACTGGCGACCACCACCAAGCCAACCGTAAAAGACATGTCCATATTTGTCATTGCCCACCACTTTTGAAGAAGTCCAAAAAGACAATTTCGAAATCTCTCCAGTTAACTTCTGGGAGTTCTCATTGTTGTAATAGAAAGAATCAACTTTGCCATCCGGATTTACACATTCGACTTTGTAAAAACCATCTGGGACTTTACCGTTCAATTTTTTCTCTAAGTAATCTACTTCCAAAATCCCAATGGGATTTATGTACTCGGCATATTCTCGAGCAGTCGGTAAATGTCCACCCTGTTGTTTGCAGAGCTTGATTGCTTCATCTTGAGTAACGGACACAACCTTGCCGACATCGTCTCTGATAATGTTACTGTCGTCGTAAAGATCAGTCATATACTTCTCCGGCACTGGACTTTTTTCCATGTAGCTCAACTCATCACAACTACCGCGAAATTCTTCCATTGTCAGCGTGAATTTACCATCGCGCACACCGTCTTTTGCAAAATCCTTCTTATCAACAGGCTCCAAATAATGATTTGGGTCCAACATCTCAATCGTTTTGGCGTCCCTGTCGTAACCGAGAATTGCGTAATTATGATTGCCATGCAGCCCTTCGACCGTCGGCTTGTCCATACCAGCACCCATAGGTAACTTCTTATCTATCGATTGCTGTAATAGCTTCTCTAAATTCTCTGGTTTTTCTACATGTGGACTAGTCGTTGTTGTAAATTTATCGGTGAGCATTTGCATCATTTCGCGCTGAACACCGCCATCTGCATAGTCCTGCAAAGTTTGATCTTCTGTTCTGCGCGTATGTTTATCCGACCACTTGTCTCGATTAATAGCCATCGCCGACTCCAGCACACCAGCCCACAGTCCACCACCGGCGGCTCCTGAATAGAGGAGTTGTTCAACGTCGGTTGGTCTGCTTACTGCAATTGCCTGCTTAGTCCAGCCCTTCTGAGGAAAATAAACATTCCAAGGCGTAGTGTCACCAGGTCGTATCATGTCCTTAATTAGTTTCGGCGTTGTTTGCGCCAGTGCCATTAAGCTTGATTGCCAGTAACAATCACCGGAATCACCTTGCAGAACATACTTCGGTTTGATGCTCGCGCTCGGACCATATTCATACAACTTATCAGTTATGAAAGATGCTTTGTTCTGATACAAGATCCAACTGTTGAACACCGTATCGACATCGTCATGAACCTTAGACACTTTCCCTGTATAAGCCGGTCTAAAATCAGAAAAAGCTTGAGCAAGACTTTCTATATCGCCCTGGGAAATAGCAGGCTTGGCTAAAGCCTTCTTCAACTCAAATGGATTGCTGAATCTTTTGACTTCTTGAATTTTTTTGACTTTCTCCAAAGTATCGAGATCATAGTCATTTTCCAGAAGAGCCTTTTGCACTTCCGGCGAATTCAGCTTACCGTCCTTATTATCGTCAACCGTCTCTCTATCTTTCTGTTTGCCAAATCCGCTTATGATGTCAAATCGTCGCTTTAGTGTTGCTACAAAAATGGCATCCAATCCAGTAAATGATGGATCAGCAACTGCCTTAACCAATTCGCTTAAGCGAATTTCTTTGTCTGAATCACGATCGATGCTTGGCAAATTCTTTTTCCAGAGGTCCATGAGAAGTTGCCCGTCGTTAGGCAGACAAGCACCAGTAACCTCTCTTGCAGCAAAAATTGTTTTGAGTTCGCCGTTAGCCGTGCGATATCGCACATATGCCTGGTTATCCATCATTGACGGTTGATGCACGACTACTCGTGCATCAATTCTTTCGCCATGATCATTCTGCCAAAGTCCCTCGTCAGGCAAGTGTTTCAATTTGGAATTGTCTGCAAAAATCACTTCAGAGACAAGGGGTGCACCATATCTGTATTTCACTTTATGGTCGTTGTTTTGATCATAAACAACCGTCGTTCGCTGCCCGTCTTTTCCTTCAAGTCCACTTACCAGCCCGTCACGAAAATACACTCGGGTGTCAGCAAGCTCTTCCGAGAGCTTCTCTTTTGCCGCTGCCGATTGCGGGTCAATTTCTGGGTTAGATTCTTTGCCGGTCTTATCCATTAATCATCCAGTCCATTTACTAAGTGAAAGGATAATTAGACTGGCTAATAATGTCAGCCGTAATATCCCTAATGGACACGGCTTGCAACTGTTAAGCATTGCAATAATTCCGGTTTGACGGCATTCCGGGTCGGGTACGTAGCAAGCATGGCTGAAGAGCAATGGTATTACCTCGAAGAAGGTCAACAAAAGGGGCCCGTCTCCGAGAGGTCGCTTTTGGAGATGGTCACCAAGAAAATATTGCCGGCGGGCGCTAAAGTATGGTGTCCCACCGCCACTCAGGGCTGGGAGCCGCTCAATACAATCGCCCGTTTTCGCAAGCAGCTCCAATTTGCTTCACTCTTACCGGGCGATAGCGGTGGTAAAAGGCGCGCTTATGCTATGGACGAAGTAAAGTCCGACGGCAACAGAGGCATTTGGTCTGACAAAGACAACAGTGGTCCCATGACCACGCAAAAGCGCGGATTTAACTTTGTCGGCTTAGGTCTGCTTGTTGTCCTTGCAGGCGCTTTTGGTCTGGCTATTATGTTCAGATCTGAAGTTGAAGCCAAATTCCCGACAGTGTTTGCCAAGCTCTACATGCAAACAGCAGAGTTGAAATGCAAAAATAACGACAATGACGGCGCATTGAATGAGTTCAAACAGGTAATAAAACTTGATCCGACTTTGTCTCAAGCTTACTTTCATAGAGGCGCTACGGAGATCAAAATGCGCAACACGCGCGATGCATGGCCGGACTTTCAACAAGCAATCAAATTGGATCCAAAATACGTGCCGGGCTTTCTTGGAATTGCGTACATAGAAGCTGATACCGGCAATTACAAAGCGGCCCTCAATGATTTGAATAAGGCATTAGAGATTAACGACAAGTGTGCTGATGCATATTTCGCACGAGGGCTCATGCGGGAAAAACTAGGCAGTCGTGCCGGCGCAATTGTTGATTTGCAAACAGCTGCTAAATTGTTTGATCAAGAGAAGTCCGGACCAAAGGCCGAAAAGGCTAATAAGGACGTCCAACTCCTTCAGGAGGCGGACAAGGATACCAGCAAGCCTGCTCCGCAATTAAACTGGCTGGAGCCTAATGAATGTCTGGCTCATGATCTGAAATCTTAAATAGGCTAAGATTGTCCGGTCGTTGGCAATGGACAACTCTTATGAACTCAAAGATAAGTCGTCTGGCATCCTGTTTTTTGAGCCTGCAGGTGCTTCTAGCCCCTGGTGCACTGGCTTCAACCACTGGACTAGGGCTCACAGCGAAATACCAAGCCTACGAAGACCACAGACACGCCGGAATTGAATATTTGGCAGAAGGGCGTTACGGGCAAGCCGAAACAAGTATGTTGGCTACTCTTAAGGAAGCCGAAGCGTTCGGAACAAAAGACATTCGCCTTTCACAAAGCCTGAAGGCACTTGCAGACTTCTACAAATTGAGAAATCAGCCTGCTAAAGCAGAGCCTTATTATGAGCGCGCGATACGCACACAAGAAGCTTCACTTGGCGCTGATAGTTCAGAAGTAATTGCCAGTGTGGTATCACTAATTCAATTTCGAATTACACAAAATGAAATTGCCAAAGCCGATAGACTAACTGAAAAGCTAATTGGTTTTGCCTCAAAGAAAGTTGCCGAAGCTCCTAAAGCATTGGCGAATCCGGACAGCAGAATAAAGGCTGCCACACTGACTAAATTTGTCGACCTGGCAACTGCATGCGACACAATTGGTAGCATTTACCGCCTCCGCGGAAATAAAACACTAGCCGAACCGCTCTTGCAATATTCGCTGGCAATCCGCGAGAAGACTCTAACACCAGGACATCTTGCGCTCGCTCGTGCCTATGGAAATATGGGTTTCATTTATTTGAATCAGCATAAGAATCAAGAAGCAACCGTGCTTTTCAAAAAAGCGTTGGAGACAAGCAAGAAGACGCTCGGTGAAAACAATCCGCTGCTATTCAGCAAAATGGATGATTTAGGTCATTGTTATATTCACACCGGTCAGTATGCCGAAGCTGAGCAGCTGTACAAGCAAATCCTATCTAAAGGCTGGAATACTGCATCATGCTATCTGGCACTTGGACAAACATATACAAAAGAAGGTCAGTACGCAGCAGCCGAGCAAGCCTTTAAAACGGCAATTTCGATAACGCAAAAATCAAACGGCAAAGATACCTGCATGATTTCTCCAATACTGGAAGAGTATTCCGTGCTGCTTAAGAAGACGCAGCGCTATCAGGAAGCAGAGACTCAGCTGGCTCGCTCCAAGTCGCTAAAGAGTCTCTAAATAGAGAGATCCGGCAGTAAGAACAAGGGCTTGTCAAAATTGGCTTGTTGTTTTACCATACATATATATGGTTTCCCAATTCGAGCCGACCGCCTATGCGGAATGTCCAAGAGATAATAGCCAAATCCATTCTGACGCCACAGAAGGTCGGCTCGCTAGAAGGAGTTTTTGACTACTCCCTAAATCCATACGCAGGATGCGCTTTTGCCTGCTCTTACTGCTACGTGCCAAAGTTTCCCAATGCCAGGCACGAGGTTAAAGAATGGGGGAATTGGCTGGAAGTCAAAACAAACGCACCTGATTTAATTGCCAAAGATCGGTTAAAGGTCTTTGGCAGTCGCATCTTTTTTAGTTCGGCAACTGATCCTTATCAGTATTTGGAACTCAAATATCGGCTAACAAGAAAATGCTTAATGGAATTACTTAAGTATCAGCCGGCAAAATTGACTCTTCACACTCGCAGTCATTTGATTCTCCAAGACATTGACCTACTCAAGGAGTTTGGTAACAGACTAAATGTCGGATTTAGTTTCACAACAGACAACGATGAAATCAGAAAACTCTTTGAACCAAAAGCCCCTAGTATTCAACGCCGCCTTCAAACTATTGAGAAACTAAAGGAAAACGGTATCCGCGTTTATGCGTCGCTGGCACCGCTGCTACCTTGCGATCCCGACAAGCTTGTACAAATGCTCAAGCCTCATGTTGTGGGTGCATGGGTAGATCAGATGAATTGGCCGGAAATAAATCGATCTCCTGAACTGAAAGAGAAATTTCCTGACTTCTTTTCTTTTAAAAATTACGATAAAACAATAAGTCTTCTTCGAAAAGAATTCGCTCGTCCTCGCAATCGAAATTCGCATCGAACTCTAGCAAATTCAACTAAACCACACGCAGTGCCATCAGATAAACCCGAACAGCTGCAGCTATTTAGCGCTTAACCCAAGGCAAGTCCACCGGTTGCTGTTTCTTTGTATTTTTGATTCATATCAAGACCGGTCTGCTTCATCACTTCCAGCGCCCTATCCAGCGAGATAAGATGCGTACCATCGGAAGCCAGGGCAAGCGATGCAGCATTCAATGCCTTCACAGCACCCATGGCATTGCGTTCAATGCATGGTACTTGCACTAGCCCCTTAATCGGATCGCAAGTCATTCCCAAATGATGTTCGATACCAATCTCTGCCGCCATTTCCATCTGACCTGCATTGCCGCCGAGCATCATAGTGGCACCAGCTGCGGCCATTGCGCATGAAGTGCCGACTTCACCCTGGCAGCCAACTTCTGCACCACTAATAGAAGCGTGAGTTTTCACAAGAGCGCCGATAACCGATGCGCTGATTAACCCATTTTGCATCACTTCGCGTGAAAGATTTTCTGTCTCTTTAAGTGTACGCCATACTGCTGGTATCAATCCCGAAGAGCCATTGGTCGGAGCTGTCACAACACGTCCGCCTGCTGCATTTTCCTCGTTGACAGCCATCGCAAAAACGGATGGTCTTAAATCATTTCCTGCCCAACCGGGAACAGCACCTGTCATAATTTGTTCGTAAAGCTTTTTTGCACGACGTTGAACGTTTAAACCACCGGGCAATATTCCATCCGTGTGCAATCCGCGCTCTATACAAGCTTCCATTGTGTCGAGAATTTCGTCAAGTTTTGAACGAAGCATCTTTTCATCAAGACCACGTGACTCTTCATTAGCAACAACAACTTGCCACGGTTGCAATTTGTTTTTCGTGCACTGTTCAACAAATTGCTGAGCTGAATTATAAGGATAAGCAACTTGAATTTGCGCGTCACGATCAGCTGGAGCCGAGCGCATGCCTGTAGCCGGATTAACGGATTCAACAAAGCCACCACCGACTGAAAGTATTACCCTTTCAGCAAGTTTCTTGTCGCCATCATAGAGACGAAATCGAATAGTGTTGGGATGCGGCAACGGTTGCCCGTCCATAAACCAACCCTGCCAAATAATGTCTTTGTCCGGCTGAAATGCAACTGCCAAATTGTCCAGATGCAGTACCGGTTCCTTTTGCAGATTCGGCATTGCCGCCCAAATATCATCCACATCAGCACAGCGCGGACTTAAACCACATAGCCCGGCACAGACAGCGCCATCTGTTGCGTGCCCCTGTCCGGTGGCCGACAACGAGCCGAATAGCTCGACCTGCAGCCTTAAACCCGCCTTATCTTGACCTGCCAAGTCCTTGATGATGCCTTCGCGGAAAGCAATGGCAGCAACCATTGGTCCAACCGTGTGCGAGCTGGACGGACCAACACCGATTTTGAACATGTCGAGAGGACTAATATGATCTGCGCGTAAGGGATTCATCAGTTCGTAAGTATTGCCGAAAGCCACAGCCCATGCTGTGCTCATCTATCGTAAGAATCTTACTACTAATAGGCTGGATCTGGTATAAACAGAAGACTAAGACCGGGAGGGCATTCACAGGAATGGCTTTGGGGAAAATGGCATTGGAAAGAACAACGGTTGCTCAGGCTCTTGAGCCGGCTAGCATAGGCAGGAAAGTACGCATTTGTGGTTGGGTTAGAACAAGGCGCGATTCAAAGGCTGGGTTTTCATTCTTGGAACTCAACGACGGATCGACAATAAAGAACGTCCAGGTGCTGGTCGAAAACAAGTTGTCCAACTATGAATCGGAAGTATTGAAGCTGGGAATCGGCAGCAGCGTTGAAATCATTGGATCTATTGTGGAATCACCAGCCAAAGGTCAAGCGACAGAAGTAAAAAGCGAGTCAGTAAAAGTATTTGGTTACGCAGACCCAGCAACATACCCGTTGCAAAAGAAAGGAACATCCATGGAGTTCCTGCGCACAATTGCGCACCTGCGTCCACGAACAAACACATTCGGTGCAGTTGCTCGCGTGCGCAACGAAATCTGCCGTTCGATTCACAATTTCTTTCAATCTCGTGGATTCATGTATATCCACACGCCAATCATTACTGCCAGCGACTGCGAAGGCGCCGGACAAATGTTCCGCGTCACAACGCTGGATTTAAACAATATTCCCTATCAAAACGGCGACAGCAAAGCTATTGATTTTGAGCAAGACTTCTTCGGCAGACCAACCAACCTTACTGTGTCTGGTCAGTTAGAAGCAGAAATCTATGCTCTGGCACTAAGCAATGTTTATACATTCGGTCCAACTTTTAGAGCAGAAAATTCCAACACTTCTCGTCACTTGGCTGAATTCTGGATGGTTGAGCCGGAAATGGCTTTCTGCGATCTCGAAGGTGACATGGATTGTGCTGAATCATTTTTGAAAACAATTTTCAACGATGTTTTGACCAATTGCCCAACAGACATGGAATTCTTCAATGAGCGCATCGACAATACTGTTATCGAAACTCTCAAAGGAATCGTCAATAGTGATTTCGCCAGAATAACCTACACCGAAGCTGTGGACATTTTGAAAAGCTGTGGCGAGTCATTTGAATTCCCAGTCTCCTGGGGATGTGACTTGCAATCAGAACACGAGCGCTATTTAACCGAGAAGAAATTCAAGAAGCCTGTCATCGTCACTGATTACCCAGCCGGGATCAAAGCCTTCTACATGAAGTTAAGCGACGACAAGACGACAGTCCGCGCAATGGATGTGCTTGTGCCTAAAGTCGGTGAAATTATCGGCGGCAGCCAAAGAGAAGATCGCCTGGAAATTCTTGAAGAGCGCATGAGGGCTCAAGGCTTAAACCCGGAAGAATACTGGTGGTACCTAGACCTGCGCCGCTTCGGCAGCGTCCCGCATGCCGGCTTCGGCTTGGGTCTTGAGCGCACAGTGCAATTCTGCACCGGCATGACCAACATCCGCGACGTAATCCCCTTCCCCCGCGCCCCTAAAACTGCCGACTTCTAGTAACCGATAAAGGTCTGTCTTTGCGTACAGGCGCATTGCAAGCGCCCGTCATTTTTATCATCTCTCCATGCGCCCTGCATGGCGCATGGAGAGATCCCACACCGGGTAAATAGTTCATGTTGACCAACATGTAACTCGTAACCCATGTCCACCGGCAGACAACCCAAAGACAACCCCTTCGTGCTTTCATTTCTGAAAGCAATTTGGCCTGTCTCCATACAATTAAAATTCGGTCCCGTAACGATAAAAGTCATCGACGACGGAATAGGCCGCCTCAAAGCCTTAGACACTAAACGCGTCATCCTCTGCCCAAACCACCCATCACTTCTCGATGCCGATGTCGTTTTCGGTTTATCCAAAATCCTCAACGAGGAATTCAACTACCTCGCAGCTCATGTTCTTTTCTACGGACACAAAGGCATGAATGCCTTCTTCCTCCAGCACATGGGCTGCTATCCAGTCAAAAGAGGCGTACCGGACTTCCACGCTTTCCGCACAACAATAAATGTACTCCTACGCGGCAAAAGAAAGCTTGTAATCTTTCCTGAAGGCGAAGTCTCGCACGACAGCGATTCGCTTATGACTCTTGAACCAGGCGCTGCACAAATCGCACTCTCCGCACTGGATGACCTGCAAGAAATAAAGCCAGGTTCGACAATCTACGTAGTACCTCTAGCGATCAAATATTTCTATCGCCGCGACATTACCAATGCCCTTTCAAGAAGCTTGCAAAAACTGGAAGTAGAGTTTGGATTCTATGGCATCAAAGAAGACTTTCCATCACGTATCCGCAATGCTGCAGAGGCTTTGCTTGGTCGATTAGAGATCCGTTACGATTGTATTCCCAAAAGAAAAATGTCCCTAGCCGAACGCATTCAGAATTTACGCATTGCAATTCTGCAGGGACTAGCGCAGAGACTTGGGGTAACGCTGCCAGATGCAATACCTCATCTCGACTGGGTGCACTTTCTACAGAAAGCTCTCACAGATTACGCGAGCGGCAAACTACAACTGCCTGACGCAACTCCCATTACCAAGCACGAATTCATAACAAGCGCCAACAAGGACATCGCACACGTCTTGAATTTCGTCAGCCTTGATCGCAACCTACCCGATGCACACTCATCACAAGAAGATCTCGCCGAAGCGATAGAAATCCTAGAAAGAGAAGTCTTCGGCCACGCTTACAACAAGGGCCCGCGCCTGGTTCTACTTAAAGTCGGCGACCCAATTAACTTGATGAACTATTTAGACGAATACAAGAAGAACAAAAAGTCCGCAATTCAAAAAGTCCGCGACCAAATGTCCACTCAGCTGGCAAACATGATCCAAGACATCAAGCAACGCTACACACGAAATTTCGAGTAGCGCCCGTGCTACTTGTTCAACCAGTTCTGCACCGAGTCCTTAAACGCCTGTTGCAACTTCCGCGTTACTGGTCCCGGCTTGCCATCACCAATTACCAAATCATCAACTTTGATAATCGGCACTATCTCTTCCGGCGTCCCCGTCAAAAACATTTCATCGACGTCTTTCAGCTCTTCTTTTTTTACGCGTGTTTCATTCAAGCCGATATTTGCCGCAGCGGACAACTCCAAAATCTGTTGCTTTGTAATTCCGGGCAGAACCCTAGAGCTGGACGGCGATACAAGAATCTTGCCGTCTTTCACCGCAAAAATGCTCGTATGACTTCCTTCAGTAACATAGCCATCTGAGCCAATTTGAACTACTTCGATACAGCCATTTTCATGTGCCACTTGCGCAGCCATACAGTTAGCCATGAGACTTGTGACCTTCAAATCATTACGCTGCCAGCGGTAATCATGATAGCTAATCACATTGACTCCAGACTCACGCATCTGCTTACAAGGATCATCAAACTGTTCCACGTAGATCAACTGGTTCGGCTCACTCTTCTCAGGGTAGTGATGTGTGCGCTTAGCCACGCCTCTAGTTACTTGAATATAGACAAGTGCCTCGGCGATTCCACTATTCTTGACAGTTTGCTCAATACGAGTTTTCAGAACATCGATATTGACGCCGGCTATACGCAATGCTTTTAAACCTGTTTCCAATCTTCCGATATGCCTGTCGTACATCCAGAGCTTGCCGTCGTAGAGACGAATCACTTCATAGACAGCATCTCCAAACAAAAATGCGCGATCTAGAACGGACACCCTCACCTCGTCCAAAGGCATTTCTTGCCCATTCCAGTTGGCTAACGTCGTTGCCATTACTTGGTCTCCTTAGCTTTTATAAAACCTGTCAATCCAAATATGATCAAACCAATTGCTACGGCCACAAACAGCAATTCAAATTTGTAACGAGATAAATTGATTAGAAATAGTCGTTTCGGTTCTCCATTGAATTTATCCAATGGGTCAGTGCCATCAAGGAACTCTTGTGCATCGCTTATGCCATCTCCGTCAAGATCGCTTTTATCTCCAAGCGATTTTGCCAGCAATTCAGGCGCACCAATGGCATCACTAACCGTTTCCATACCCAACGTTTTTATTATGTGATTACCGAATCTATTCATGATTGGACTGTCAACTTCTACGCCCGGCTTAGCTGCGTCACGCGCTGCATCCACTTTCGCCAATTCGTCAGCGGTCAGACTTAGTAATTGACCATAACCCGAACCTGACGGTCCTTGCGCATTGACATGACACATAGCGCAATTGACAGTTCTCCCAGAATGCTTTTCCGAAAATCTTTGAAAAGCCGGATAAGCAAATGCGGGCGCACTGTTAAACGACAGAAGCAAAAGAACAAAGACGATACTGGCGTGACGCTTCAACTTTGCCCACCTCTTAAATAGCTGTAAATGCTTTGTCCAAAAACTGTGATTGCAATCAAATAACCGGCTGCCATAAGAGCCAAGGCCGTCAACAATTTGCGGCTTGTCTTAGAAAATATCCACGGCGTCAATAACAGAATTAGACAGACAAAGGACAAAAGAAGCATGACCAACCAGAAAGGCAAAAGCTCAAGCGGATAATAGATGAAGTAAAAGTACCATTCCGGCTTGATGCCCTCAGGCGTTGCGCCAAATGGATCATACGGCTGCAAAAGGGGGAAGGCAATGAATGAATCAAATGGCAAGCAAAGTGAGAAAGTATAGAGTATGAAAAAGGCAAAAGACCAAAGTCGTAAATCGCGACAGAGGAATAAAGGAAAGAATTTCTCTGACTTACTAGACGAGTCATCCACGCCATGACTCATTCCGTGGACCTGTACCGACAGCAAGTGAATTCCCAATACAACAAGCAGCAATGTCGGCAAAATGACCACATGCAGTGCAAAGAAGCGGCTAAGGGTTGCCTGACCGATTGTCTCACCTCCCTGCAACAACTGTTTCATCAATTGAGGGACTTCCGCCAAGAAAGTCGGCAACAGAGCACCTGCCTGATCTAAAGACTGTAAAAGCACTTTTGTTGCATTAACTGATAATTGGTTCCACGGCAGCAAATAGCCAGTAAAGCCAAAAGCAAACGTGACGAACAACAACAAAACACCAGCCACCCATGTTATCTCGCGAGGTGACGCAAACGCCTTCATAGAAAATGTTGTAAGCAAATGGACAAGAGTAAAAAATATCATCAGTGAAGACGACCAGACATGCATATTGCGGATTAGCGCTCCACCATGCACGTTATCGATAATTGTTTTCACTGAAACAAACGCATCGCTGACAGTCGCCTGATAATTTAGGAGTAAGAGTAACCCCGTAATTATCTGGATAGTGAGAAAGAACAGTACAAGGCCGCCAGTGTAGTAACCCCACGTCATCTTATGAATGGGCACGTACTTTTCATTAACGAGCCAATTGAAATTGAGCTTTTCAGAAGGAAATCGTGAGCTAATAAAATGCAGCATTAGCCTTCCTTCTTGTCCTTAAGCAAAAAGACACTCAGGTTATCCGAGTTGCTTAAATCGCGGAGCCCTTCAATTTGCCCATCGGCAATTTTCTTTGCCACCACATCACCATTTTGATCTCTGACAATCCAGCTTAGATGCGGCAACGGCTTTTTAGCCGGTGATCCCGGGCTTGGTTGCCCAGTTACTATGTCAAAGTAAGAAATATGACACGGGCAAAGAACACGACCCTGATCGTCGACTTGCGATCCAACCGTGCAGCCCAAATGAGTACATTTGGCTGAAAGCAAAATAGGCAAGTTGTCCTTGTCGATAAAAGCCAGCGCCTGTTGCATTTGATAATCGGTAAAATACCTTCCCTTGGCAGCATCTAAATCCGACAAGCGTCCTATTAAGATTTCGCCCTGCGTTTGCCGCTGCAGCTCAAGTTTGCCTAATTCAGCATCTTGACTCAGCAGGCGCAGCCGTTCGGCTTGTAGTGTCCAGTCGGTTTTGGACTTGCCAAAGATGAAGCGAAAAATTGTTACAGCCGAGGCACTGGCTAGAAGAACCAAGCCGGCGGCAGCTGCCAGAAAGTGGCGCCTGTCGTTTCCTTTTGTCGAGTCGTTCATTCCGGTCCCCTAAAGACGTTAAAAGTCACTTGTCAGGTGCGTCAAAATCCGAGTTAACCTAAAGGAAAGGTGGTATTTTTCAAGTAGTATCCCGCTTATGAAAGTTGGAAATCTTGAAATCCAAGCGTCCGCCAACAACACGACTATCATACCTGCCAATTCTCCTTTCCGGGCTTATTCTCATTGCTCCTGCCGCTCCAGCTCAGGACGACGGTGGACAGCATTTTCGCCACGCTCTTGAGGCTCGTTTTGCCGGGCAGACCGAAACTGCCATTACCGAATACAAACGCGGCTTGCGTGCTCAACCAAATAATGTCGACGGTCACATGCAACTGGGCGCACTTTTGCTGGAAGAACGTGGCGACCTTGATGGTGCAATTTCCGAATTCATGACCGCCATTGGAATTGATCCAGCTTGCGCCACGTGCGAGTCTCGCTTAAACGAAGCGATGGAAATTAAAAATACAAAGCCGAGCGATCTCGTCGTCAAAGCCAACTTACTTTATAGCGGTGGGCAAATTAATCGCGCTGCAGCCGCTTATCGCGTGGCCATTCAAGCAGATCCAAGTAATGCCGAAGCGCACAACGCTTTAGCTTGGACCCTGTACAAGCTTGGTGGCATAAATAACTTGACTGACGGCGTCAAGGAAGTGCAAGAGGCTTTGCGATTGAAGCCTGACGATCCGGAGTACATAAATACCTGGGCTTGTTTGCTTTATGACCAGGGAAATCTTGAGGGGGCACTTGCTAAATGGCACAAGGCTATTGCAAACAGCAAAAAGCCTAGCGCGGCTGATTTATATGGACTAGCTGTCGGTTCGCTCTCTAAAGGCGATAAGACAAACGCTCTTCGCTACTACAGAGATTCAATTGCCACAGATCCCAAATATGCTGAGTTGCAATATGTGCGCGACCGAGTCGGCATGTCGGTACACACTGTCGCCGGTCATGAACAACTTGCCGCCATGGCGGCCAAAGAAGACAACAAGTAAGAAGTGTCATGTAATTTGTAGGGGCGCATTGCATGCGCCCTTGAGGTTTTACTTCTGATCAGGATGCTGGAAGAAAATAACGCCCAGCACAGCAATGATCGTGAATCCCATCATCAAAATAATTGCTGAATTAAAGTTACCTGTGGCAGTGGCCATAAAACCCGTCAGCATTGGAGCAGCTATACCGGCTGCAGCAAAATAACAATCCATAATTCCAAGACTAGTCGCCGCACGATCTTCTGCAAGATCAGTATTCAATGCGTAAAAACAAGCATTCGGCATAAGACCAATGCCGACGCCTAAGGATATAAATGTAATTGCTACAGGCAGTGAGTGAACAAGAACAACAGGTAAAAAACAAAGCGCAGAGAGCAATTGACATACCCAGATCATGTGCGAGCGTGCCATGCGAATACTGCCTGTCTTAGCAAGTAAGTAATCAGACAAATAGCCGGCCAGCAATAATAAGACAAAGGCTGTCAACCACGGAGCAATTAGAAAAATGCCGATTTGCTTGAGTTGTAATCCATACGTAGATTCCAGATAACCCGGAAGCCATGTCAGAGCGAAGAAGAGCAAATAGCCAAAGGCAAAGAAGGCAATGTTATTAGATAACAGAGCGGGATTGAACAACATATATGTCCAGGTAGTCTCGCCCTTTGTGAGTTTGTGTTGGCGAATTTCCTGATCAGACATATGCTCTGAAAATGTTTTACCTTCACGAATATGGCGAAGTTCAGCTGTTGAAACAAAACGACTGTTTTCTGGATAGTCTTTAAATAGTGCAACAAATGCCACCACCCAAATAAGTCCCAGTCCGCCCAAAATATAAAACATCGTTTGCCAACCGCAGTTGATGATTAAGTGCGATAGCAATGGCGCACCAATTACCGATGCCAGTGGTACCGCAGCAAGTCCAATAGCTGTCGCGCGAGCTCTTTCCGATGCCGGCATCCAATCAGCAACTACTCGTGTCAAAGCAGGAAAATTCGGACCTTCGGCAATGCCTAATCCCGTGCGAAGAATGAATAACATCCAGTATCCGCTAGCCAACCCCATAAGCGCAGTTACAGCCGACCAAAGGATTGCCGATCCTGCCCACATTTTGCGTGCGCCACAAAGATCGACAAGGATGCCACCTATAAAAGTCATTACTATGTAGCCGATGCCAAAGGCAGCCGCTATCATTCCAAAGTCTGCGTCGTTTAAACCGAATTCACGTTTCAGAGGACCGATAGCGTAAGAAATGGCAGAGCGATCCAAATAATTGACAATCGTGATGAAGAAAGCCAGCGCAATAACTACCCAGCGAAAGCTAGTCCTCGTGCTGGTTTTGCTCGTCGTAACAGCCACGGTGGGCGAAAAATCCGTCATCACATATCTACAATTAAGCCAGTTGGACATACTAGCATAATGGCCGACTTTTATCTATGGCTCAAACTGCTGGTCGAGCAATTCCTTCTCGGTCGTATAGACGGCATCTTTTGTCGACAGACGTTGACCCTCAACGGTAAATTGTTTTGCCTCCAAAAGTTTCGCCTGCAGGTCACCGCTCGGAGATGCCACTTGTTGCGCGTAACCCTGTCGCGCCTTATTACGCGCATCGATTCTTTGATTGAGCCAGAGTTGCACCATCCAGCGAATGAATGGGACGGCTACAAAAAATGATCCATAAATCACTAACAAATTTATTAGAGGCAAAAGCGGCAGTAATTCAACCGAATGAGCAACCGTATTCCACAACCACATACTGCCGAAGAAGTTGAAACCAGCTAATAGATACACCGGCACCAAAGACTCTGACGAAGCTTCAGTAAACTTCCAATTTTTTTCTTTCAGATAAATTGTCCTTGTATTTTCACGCAAATCGTTTTTCGTGCTGACCTGCATTGACGGAAAAACATAGACGATATTTCCTGTCTCAGTAACTTCCGGCTTGCCATTAAAACGAACAAGCACGGGCAAGACACCATCTTCACTTTTAGGACTAGCACCCGTAAAAGGCGCTAACTGCTCAGCTGTAACAACACCCTGGTTGTTGCGAATCATCTCGGCAATTGCCGACCAGCGTCTTTCTTCTATATCGTAATTAGGATTACCATCACCAAATAGGAAGGAGAAGCAATTCAACAAAAAGTTGTTGTCTTTTCGCACAGCGCGTCTGTCACGGCGATACATCGTCGCGTCAGTTCCCCACCAAAATAAATCACGCAGAATTATGTAATCGAAAAAGTCGAAGTTAAAGTCTCCGCCACCACGATCTCTGTCTCGGTCACCGCCGCCCCGCAAGACTATGACAATAATCAAGCCAATAACAATGAGAAACGAAAGTATGAGCATTATCCCGAAAGAAATGCGCAGAAGGTAATAGCCAATCTGAAATGCCTTCTCGCCAATCATTTGCAAAATGCGCATGAAGCCTTTGGTCAAATAAGCATTTTGAAATCCCAGATTGAAGCGATAAGCAACTTCTCCTGACTTACCTACCTCCAAATGTCCGCCTGTTTCGGCAGCCACCTGATTGAGCGTAGCCGTGGTCGCTAAAATAGGCAATCCGGTTTTGGTTGCCACATCGGCCGGCGTTACGTGCCTACCTAGATCATCAATAGCTTTGATGACAAGTTTCTTTTCCGCCTTGGCGGCTGTTGGAGCAGCTACATTCATATTCGTCCGTTATTTGAGATCCTTCGCGTTGCTTAGGATGACACTTCGTGTCATTTGGCTAGTGCGCTTATAGCGGTAATCATAGCAATCACAGCACAAGCTAGCGACTCGCCGGCAACAGCTCCGGAAGCCGTCGGAATTACATAGGCATTTGCTGTCTTGGGCGAGATCTTTGTCCAGACAAGAGCAAGAATAGCGCCAACAAAGAATGACAAGCAGTTTGCAAATGGCATTACCCAGGAAAGTCCCAAGCCCATCGCAGATGGAATATAAGGACGAGCCTTCGGATACCAAGCTTCCAACAAAGCCAAGACTATGCCCAGGACTCCACCGATTAGAATGCCCCACCGCGCTGTAACAGGCACATATTGGATTCCATACGAGAGAGCTTCAGCAACGGCGCGCCACATGTTTGCCGACGGTGGATTGAAAGCTTCCAAGGCTGCTTTATTGGGAACCATGAGGAACCAGGCGGGAACAACTGCCACAGCGCCAAAAAATACTCCCATGAATTGAGCAATGAATTGCTTACGTGCGTTTGCACCCAAGAGATAACCGCTCTTCAAATCAGTCAATAAATCAGCTGAGCTGCTGGCAATGTTTGCAGTAACACTAGCTGCCATAAGATTTGTAGTGACATTTGATGGAGCCAACACAGCGTAAGTCAGCTGAGTGATCTTACCCATTGCTCCTATTGGAGTAATGTTAGTTTCGCCGGTTGCACGACAGGCAACAAGAGCCAAGACTCCACTCATAGCCACTGACACAAGACCAAGCATAGGGTTAATGGAAAACGCTACATACTGAAGTGCAACAATTGCAATTACCAGCGGTATTAGTCCGGCAATTAGCCACTTGAGCGGCACTTCAACCGAATTCATTTCAGCAGTTTCAGCTACATTTGTCTTTGCCTTGAATCCTGTAAAAGCACGAGCAATTGTCTTCCACTGCAAAGCAAAAGATGTAAGGCCCGAGGTCACCATAATTGCCGTACCGCTCCAAAGCGCCCATCTAATTAATTTCGCCGGTGCTTCGATTTCGCCTTGATTAATCATCATTGGTCCAATAACGAAATAAAGCAAAGCTGCTCCTGCAAGCATCGAGATAGAAGTACGCAGTCCAACGATCATGCCAGCCGCAATTAGAAGAAGACTTGGTTCAAAACCAAAACTTGGCATTTGCGAAAGTTGAACGCCATTTATCTTTGCAGTGAATGGAATCAGCTCAGGCAATTTCAAACCCATTGCTTTTTGCCAGGCAAATTCGCCTTTACCTAAGAAACCTACAACAGCTCCAGCAATTAACGTAGCTATCAAAGAATAAGCTTGCAAAACTGCTTCACGAGATTTTGCGTACAAGCTATTCAATGTTGTGGCCGCAGCAATGCCATCTGGAAACGGCAATTGTTCAATATTAATCATCTGGCGCTTCATAGGAATTGCCAGAAATACACCAAGTGCTGCTGTTACTAAAGTCCATGGCAAGACAATCTGCCAGGTGATGTGGTGTCCCGTTATAAGCAGCAAGGCACCAAATGCAGTACCAATAGTTGCTCCAGTTGAATAACCGGCAGCAGAGGCTGTCGATTGCATGCAGTTATTTTCCAAAATGGACATAGGAGTCAGTTTACGAAAGATTGCTCTAAATGCATTCCAAATGACGAAAGACAAAACGCAAGCCGTAATCGCTACGCCGAATGACCAGCCAATCTTCAGCGTTGTATATAGATTGGAAATGGACATAAGCGAACCAAGAATTCCGCCCATGACGACTGCACGCCAAGTTAGCTGCGGCACCTTATGTCCTTGATATATGTTTTTGTACCAATACTCTTGTCTGGCTTCTACGTCTTCAATGCTTTGCAAGTGAGCTAATATTTCCATCGGCTGCCCCGGTGAATCTGTACTTGTGCCTTCACGAGTTTCCTTACCGACTACGGTTGCCGCTGTGCCCACGAACCCTCCAGTTTGCACCCAGTTGCCAACAACAAGGTGCAGAGTTACGACTTACAGCAGATAATTGTCTTGCAATAAAGCTTAACTATCAAGCTCTAAACAAAGCTTGTCAACCAATTTTCTAACCAATAGCGACAATTAGGTTATGTATTGAGGCGGCGGTGGCGGAGTGGTGATGATTGCTCCATACCGACGAGTCTGCCAATTGCCCCACGGCGTGCTTATTACCGGATCGTCATTGACTATAGTGCTGAAAAGGAATGGATAGCCGGAGAATTCCAAGACACTAAATGCCTGGCTGTCTGCCGATCCACCGCACCATCTATAGGCAAACTGAAAAATATCAATAGTTGGTGGCACAGGAGTTTTCTGCGCCGGCACAACAGGACAACTTATAGCCCAGGCAGCGGCCAACTCGCCAAAGTGATCAGCAGGATGCGCATTGGCGTGCATATCACGACCATAAATGTGATACATGATTGTCGGATTGTCTTTGGTCGGTGCAGAGACGAGCCCGGAAGTACTCTGATACATCACTTGTCCCTTGTTGATTGGCACCGAAGCATATTTGGCTACCTTATCTACTTCCGTAGCGATTTTCTGAGTACCGGCAGGATCATTTAGTGAATTGTCTGCGAGTCGAAAATGATAAATAAGTTTTGCCGGCGGTGTGGCCGATTGCGCAAGCGCAGGTACTATCCAAGTTGAATGACCCTCTTTTTTGCCGATCAAAGGCTCGGCCGTGTGCTTGTAAAATTGCAATTGGCTAACAGCTTTGCCGCCCTCATTCTTAGGCAGAGCCAACCAGTCTTTTGCTCCGGGAGCCTTGAAGTCCTGTCCTGTAGGCAAAGTACCCTTATCGCTCAGCATTTGGCTCTTAATATGAGCAAGTTCCTGCGAAAAATCCGTACCGCCACGAACATAACTATAGGCGTGCGTCACATAGACATTTGTATAACCACCAGCATATGCCATCATTCCGGAATAAGGCAAAGTTGGAGGAAAGAAATCTGTGCCGGACAATACGAAGTGCGTGCCGCTATTGAATTTGGCACCACCTCCGGACAATGCCTTCATGTGTTTGACCATAGCAGTCGTTACTTCTGAAGCATAAGTCGCATTGATAAGAGCCGCCAATAACTTCGGCTTATCCTTGTACAACTTCGAAACAACTTCCTGCTTACGTAATTCAATTTTGTCCGCAAGCGGGGTATCTGTAACGGCGCCACTTGAAAGAGAATTGGCAATGGCATCATAACCTGCACTTTGGTAGGCACCAGCCATTTCCTTGTTGCTGAGCGCATTGCTTTGAGCGCTACCTAATTTACCATTCATTTCTTTAAGTTGAGGATCATTCTTGAGAGTTTCATTGGTGATGTCTGCAACCGCTTGGTACAGAATTGCGGCCGAGCTATTCACAGCTTGGATACGATCAATACACGCTTGTAAGTGCCAAAACGGATTACCATCCAGAGTCATTACATTTGGTCCATACCAAGCCGGTTCAATCTTGACCATTGCGGTGCTTGGCGGCAATACTCCTTCAGCCGGCACGTAGCCCCACATGCGAGCATTCTGCCTTTGATACGCTGCCGGATCGTTATTGTATTGCTTGAGATTTCTTGGATCGCTACCATTCAACCACTGCCCATTAACCATAATTTGGTTGTGTGTAAATTCACCGGGAATGATAAACAGTTCTCCACTGGTTACAGTAGATCCAGCGGATTGAGCATAAACTGGTTGCAAGAGATCGTCAACGCGACCGGCAAATATCTGTTTCTCACCAGCGCTTGCGCCAATTTGAGCAAATGGCGCGCTCAAAGCATCAATGACTGCTTGTCCGTTCGGACGATAATCAAGACTGCGTAGCCAGTCATAAGCAAAGAAAGCTAATGCGACAGACGGATCATCATCATCGCGACCGGTGATTCCTTTAAATGGCTTACTAACAGGCGATCCTCCCCCAGTATACGGACCACCTTCTATTTGGAACCACTCACCAGGGGTGTCTTTATCCCAGCCCGCATACGGACTCTTTGAACTAGAATTCGACGCATCCAACTGGGAGGAATTCATAATTGACTTGACGCTTTTAAAGCTTGGGATTCCACCTGGTCCATCAGCAGGTATCGCACCATTAAAGGCGACTTCTAATACACCTGGTTTTGCAAGTAAAACACGATTGCCGACCTGTGCTGTAGCAATGCTGCTGAGAAACTGAATCTTCTTTTCCTGCTCCGTCTGCTGTTCTTCCTTTTGGGTTTCGGCCACACTGCTCACAGGTTGTGCAGCCATTACTTGAGCTAATACCGGAATGTCGTCGCCAATTTTTTCAAACGCGGAATTTTCAACAAGACTGGGTTGTCCTGCGACAAATCCAAAGCGGACCTTCTCCATTGTGCCGGCAAGCGGATATTCAACGTCAGCGACGTAGTACTTCCGTCCATCAGCTGCGGTTCTAGAATTACTTGCACTGTACGAGACAGAGTCTATTGTCTCTGGTGTAGGAACAGGAATTTGGATTGCACCCTTTTGAACAATATCATTGAAATGTCCCACTGAAACTTGAAAGTCTTTAGGTGGCTCCGCGCTTCCCGAAATTCTCACGTTATTGGCAATGTAGACTTGATAAGCCGATTCTTTTATGTTTACAGGTTTGTTGTTGCGATCGACAGCACCACTTGCACCGGCTGCTGAGGCGGCAATCTTTTCTCGCAATAGTTTAATTGCAGCTTTGGTTTCATTAAGATCATGATTGACCATATACTGCATCGACTTGCTGCCGAGTTTTTCAGCAATGATGGCGTCAAGTCTTAAGGTAGCAAGTTGCGTATTAATTCCGCGCACAGGCCACTTAATGTCACCTTCGGGATCATCAACAAGCGCTAGACGTCCTTGCGGACCGTCAACGACTACACGTCCCATATCTATAGCTGCCTGTAGCGCCGCTGCGTCAATTGCGTTCTGGGCTTGCTTGTGAACACCTATCAATTGGTTGACGTTCAGCACGAGAACACCAATCAAGACTACGAAGCCAACGACTGTTACCAACAGAATCAGCATATTGCCTTTCTGTCGACGCTTTAAATGCATGGGGGCACCTCGATTTATAAACTAAGCCAGACCAACTCACAGTGTCATACATACACTGGAGTCCGAATTCTAATAGGGCTAAGCCTAAGATTTATTCCCTTATTGACTGGCCGTGTAACTGACAGCCTCATTTTCTAACCTTAGGGCATCTTGGGGGGCACAAGCATGCAGAAGCTTTCGTTCTCCAAACCACGCAGGGCAGCTGCTTTTGCCACTCTGGAGATAGCCAGCTGGAAGGCTGCAGTCCGCAAATCGGTATTGCTGTGTTTAACGATACGTTTAATTTCGGTATACGCATCGCTCATTAAATTCTTGAGTTCGGCATTCACACGATCTTCTTTCCAGCGGAACTGCTGAACGTTTTGCACCCATTCAAAATAGCTTACGATAACGCCACCGGCATTGGCATAAATATCAGGCAGTACCACTGTACCGGCTTTTATGAAATGCTCGTCTGCCTCAGGGGTAGTCGGACCATTAGCGCCCTCGATAATGAATTTCGCTCTTACAGAATGCGCCGTCTCATGCGTTAGAACGTTGCCCAGTGCAGCTGGTATTAAGACATCGCACTCTGTAGCCAAAAGGCTATCGGCAGGTACAGCTTCTGCATGAGTAAATCCGGATATGCCACCTCTAACCATTGAGTAATTGATCAAGTCTTCGATATCGATGCCATTTTTATTGCGAATGGCACCGCCTGCATCCGACACTGCAACAATTTTGCCGCCTTCAGCATTTATGAAACGAGCTGTCCACGAGCCTACATTGCCGAATCCTTGAATGGCGTAAGTCATATCGGAAATTTTCTTGCCGTGATCGGCAAGCAAAGCTTCCAATGCGAAAACTAAACCCCGCCCAGTTGCTGCTTCACGCCCTTCGGAACCGCCTAAATCAAGCGGCTTTCCTGTGACTACTTGCGGTGTCCAACCATGATATTTGGAGTACTGATCCACAATCCACGCCATTGTTTGAGCGTTGGTGCCCATATCAGGAGCAGGAACATCAAGTGCCGGTCCGATGATGTCGTGAATGTTGTCTACAAAGGCGCGAGTGACTCTCTGCAATTCAGAGTAAGACAATTGCGTAGGATCGCAATTAATGCCTCCCTTGGCGCCACCATAAGGCAAATTAGCAACGGCAGTTTTCCAGGTCATCAAAGAGGCAAGCGAATTCACTTCATCGGGATCAACATCAGGGTGATAGCGTAAGCCACCCTTCATGGGACCGCGAGAATTATCGTGCTGCACACGGAAACCAACATACGTTGCCAGTTCACCGTTGTCACGTTCAATAGTGCACTCGACTTTTACTTCTCTTTTTGGAGCAACTAGAATGCGCTCCAGACGTTGTCCGATACCAAGTCTTTTCGCTGCTCGCGAAAAGTAATAGCGAGTTGCCTCTGATGCGTGCATAACTAATCTTTCTTGAGGGAAATTCTCAGTCTCTATATTCCCTGCAAGCTAAAAGACGCGTTAGGTTATCAGCTTGTGACGCACTACAAATTCAAGACTTAAGCCAGGTTTACTAGGGCTTCAGCCAGCATGGCGCCGACTGGCATAGATTTTTGGTTGTCTGCATGCATCATTGTTACAGACGGCACTAGTTTGCGTGTTTCCGATATTACAAAGTTAACTCGTTCTTCCGGAGTCATAAACGGTACGCGTACAACGGGCACACCGCGCTTGATGTAGCAGCGCTCCAAGATGTTGGATATTTCGCGAGTGAATTCAATATTTTCCCTGCGCACATCGTTGGTTTCAAAAAACGGCAGTTCTTCAACGAGAAACGCCAAGTCATAACGGTCGGCATTGAGTCTTGAAAATGCCGCCGGCACAAAAAGCCTATCGTAGATAAAGTAAGCTTCGCCGTCAAAAACGCCTCTGTCAAGGAAAATGACGCGCCCTTCGTCGTTCAGGCGGGATTCTTCATCAAGCTGACAGCGCAAGACTTCGTGTTGAAACGCATTGCGGTCTTCCCAAGGCAAGAACTTGCCGTCCTTGATGGTCTTAGTTGCTTGCTCCTCAATAACCGGGTAACCGCGCTTCTGCAAAAGCTGAATCAGCGTAGTCTTGCCAACCGAAGGCCCACCAGTTATCACGATTCTCATATAACGCTCCGGTTGGTGCTAACGCCCCACCTTCGCTTGGCCATCCGGCTGCGCTAGTTCGCTCCGCGGCGGATTGCTATGTCGCAACCCTTGCTTCGCTTCTAAGAGGAAGGCTTCGCCCAAGGTGAATAGAGTGACTTTAATGAAAAGTACAGGAATAGGCAAGGGCCAAAATGGGGAAAAATCCCAATTAAAGCGGAATTTAGATTGACTAGAAGCGCCCTACTTGCGGACTGTCCTTGTCTTCTGCCTTGTATTCGACCATTTGGATAAGCCCACTGTCGTTTTTCGCCAGGACTCCCCTATCATTCAGCACCTGTTGAATCTTCGGCAAAGCGTCACGTGCGGCTTGCTCTCCCTCAGAAATTGCTTTTCTGGCATCATCCATGTTTCTTGATAGCAAATAAATGCCGGTGGTCATTGGCTTAATAAGAACGTCGGCAGCTGCTGCGTCCTCTTTGTCTAGTTTTTCCAACATAAGCGAAGAGCACCGGCGGCTCACAGAGCCAAGGTGGTGGAAGTACTCATCAGGCATTTCCTTGATAGTCTCGTTAACATCTACAGCAATGACGATATCCGCACCGAGTTCTTGAGCCTTTTTCACCGGCAAATTGCAAACAATGCCACCATCTGTAAGTAGCTTGCCGTCAATCTGCACAGGTTTTCTCAGAAAAGGCACCGCGCAGCTTGCCTGCAAGACGGTTCCCAATTTTCCGGACTTAAGAATGACCGGTTCACCATTTAAGAGATCCGTGGCTACCGCATAAAAAGGTATTTTGAAATCTTCGATATTGCCGGAACACGAAGACGAAGTACGACCGTTTAGATACTTACAAAACTTCGACCCACCATAAAGCCCCTCATAAGAGTGACGCCCAAATACACGAGGCACGAAAAAGACCGGCGTGAGCGCAACGCGCATCTTAATGGGCACAGTATCAAAAGCCCTCATCATGGACTTATCTAAGATCATTTTTTCAATTTGACTCGGGCTGCAACCAGCGGCATATAACCCGCCCACTACAGAACCCATACTTGTGCCGACAATGAAATCAATGGGCACGCCTGCGTCATGGAGCACGCGCAAAACACCTACGTGTGCGCAACCACGTGTGCCGCCGCCACCCATTACTAATGCAACTTTTGGATGGTTATTGTTAGGTTCTAAAGCACTGGCTGACGGCAACATTGTTGTTGCTGCTAAAAAAACGGCAACTAAGCTTTGAGAAATTCTCGATTTTAGTTCCATTCTTGTCACCAATTCCTCAGAGAAGAGAGGTCACACTATTGACCTACCCGCACCACTTGAAAACCAACCTATTCCCAGGGGCAGGGGTAAAATTTTGTAAACGCGGGAACTTTCCTGCAGGCGCTGAAACCAGCTCCTTTAGCGGTTTTCCATGCAACTATCGAGCTGATAAGTTAATATCGGAAAGGTGGCTCGTTTTCGGAGACTGGCATGGCAGAAGGTTCTTCAGTAGTTTTAGCTACGATTTTGACGTTTGTAGCTTGGTTTATCGGCTTCTATCTCTATCACGGACTTGGGATTACTCTGGGTTATCATCGCCTTCTGTCTCATAAGGCATTAACAGTACCCAAATGGCTCAGCTATTTGATTGTTTCAGGCGGATACTTCTGTTTGCAGGGTGGACCCGTCGTTTGGGTAGGCGTGCATCGCTTGCACCACCAGAAAACCGACATGCCTGGTGATCCACACGCGCCGGAAGAAGGTTTCATTCACGCGCTATTTGGCTGGATGCTTGGAATGAAGGACAAGCAGTCTAGTGAAGATTTGCATCGCCTTTGTCCAGACTTAATGGCTGATCCTATCTATAGCCGACTCGGCAGCACACACAATCCAATGCAGGCTTATGCATGCTTGGCGGCAAACATTGCATTTCGCTTGCTAATCCTTTATTTCTTCGGCTGGATAGCACTAGCTGCCGACCTACTTGCTTCGGGCATGGTTTTCTGGAGCCCGCAACTGGTTAACACCATTTGTCACATGCCGTCCATGGGTTACCGACTTAACGACACGCGCGACAAGAGCCGCAATGTCTGGTGGGTAGCATTACTCGCGCTTGGCGAAGGTTGGCACAACAATCACCATGCCGTACCTAAGTCAGCTCGTCATGGTTTTGCCTGGTGGGAAATTGATGTTACTTGGTACGCTGTCTGGGTTTTAGAAAAACTTGGATTATCAAAAAACATCGTGCGTCCGCCGAAGCATATTAGATCAAACAGTTAGCGGTTGATCCATTTTTCAACAACTTCTTTGAACCTATCTAGTTTTACCGGCTTAACTAGATAGTCATCCATTCCCGCGGCCAAACATCTTTCGCGGTCGCCTTCCATTGCAGAGGCAGTAAGGGCAACAATTGGTGTGTGCTTGGCAGAGCCAGCCTCTAACTTTCTAATTTCCAATGTTGCCTGGAAACCGTCCATTTCAGGCATTTGCACATCCATTAGAATAAGGCAGAATTTCTTTTTCTTAAATGCTTCGAGCGCATGTAACCCTGTCGATGCTACTTCTCCAGTCAATCCCAAATGTCTTAGCTGAAACGTAATCAGTTTTTGCAAAACCGCATTATCTTCCACTATCAAGACTTCTTTGGCAGCACGGTCGGCATTTACAGCACTTGCGGGCGGAATTGTATCCAGAAACTTTTGTTTCGATTTCCAGACATCAGAATCCGCTGAAATATCCGGAACTCTCAAATTAACGACAAACCAGAAACGTGAACCAACACCCTTTTTGCTTTCAACAGAAATTTCGCCGACCATAAGCTCTGTTAGTCGTTTGCTTATAGATAAACCAAGTCCTGTGCCGCCTTGTTTGCGAGTACTTTCACCATTCACTTGCACGAACGGGCGGAATAAAGTCTCAATTTCTTCCTGAGACAATCCTATGCCCGTGTCACTAACCGAAAACTCCACGGTAGCGTGTCCGTCATCGCGCGCAACCAAACGCACAACGACGTTTATTTCTCCACGCTCAGTAAATTTGACGCTGTTGCTGAGCAAATTGGTGAGAATCTGTTTCAGCCTGACCGAATCTCCACTTAATATTTGAGGGACGTCGGAGTCGACCGCCATCGAAAGTTGTAATTTCTTTTCTTCTGCCTGACGCTCGAATAGTTCTACTGTCTCGGCAACCATAGCCCGTAAGTCAAAATCGCCAATATCCAAACCTAATTTGTCTGCTTCTATTTTGGAGAAATCTAGAATGTCGTTGACAATTTCGAGCAGTGATTGCGCCGATTTATGGCATTGCAAAGCCAACAAGGCTTCTTCATCTTTCAATGTTTGCGAAAGTAGAATTTCCGTCAATCCAATAACTGCTGCAAGAGGCGTACGGATTTCATGGCTGATGTTGGCGACAAACTGCGACTTAATGCGGGAAGATTCAAGAGCTTGATCGCGCGCTCTTTCAAGTTCCATAGTAAGCATTTGCAAAGACTGGTTAGCTTCATTTAGTTCAGTTACGCGGCTCTGCAAATCAATGTTTAGTTTCCGAATGTTTGATTCAGCAGCTCTTTTCGCTGTGACATCACTAAATATGCAGAGTGCGCCAATTATCTCACCCTCCTTATTTCGCAATGTTCTGGTGTTGCAACGCAACAGAAGACCATTTGGTACTGTCTCATTGCGCAGAAAAACTTCCGCATCGGGCACGTCTTCGCCATGCAAAGCCCTGTAGGCCGGCAAATCTTTCAATTCGTAAGGCGTTACGCCGTCAGACAGGAAGCAACCAAAGCTTTTCACCCAATCTTCGGGAGGATAGCTCGGCACATCAGCCAGCCCGTATATTTCTTTGGCTGCTCGATTACGATACTGAAATTTTCCAAGGCAGTCCCAAACAGCCACGCCTTCTTCGATACTATCGAAGACAAAGGACAACATGGCTAGTTCTTCTTCAATCGAATTGAGAAAAGGTCCGTTCATGTTCTTAAACGACTAGGACTTACCTTTCCATATTGGATCGTCGAAGCCTTTTTTGCTAGAGGTTCCAAACCAACGTGTCATAGTCATTTTCTGTTGGGTGTAAAACTGAATCCCTTCTTTGCCTTGAATATGCAAGTCACCGAAGAAAGAAGCGTTCCAACCTGTGAAGGGGAACCACGCCATCGGTGCCGGTACGCCAACATTAATTCCGATCATGCCGGCATTAAAGCGATGCTTAAATTCACGAGCAGCTCGTCCGCTGCTGGTGAACATTACGGCTCCGTTACCAAATGGACACTGTTGACCCAGTTCGATGGCATCTTCAACTGTGTTTACACGGACAACAGAAAGAACTGGTCCAAATATTTCTTCTTTAGCAACCGTTGACTGTGGTTTTACTTGATCGAGAATTGTCGGTCCGAGGAAATAGCCATTTGGAGAATCAGCAACTTTGATGGAACGTCCGTCAACAACGGCATCTGCACCTTCAGCGACACCCTTATCAATCAGGCTCTTCACTTTAGCTAAGTGATCAGCACTGATAACAGGACCCATATCGACACTGCCGCCCATATCGGTACGTCCGACTTTGAGACTACGTGTGGCATCTGCGAGTTTGGGAATAAGAATGTCGGCAGCTTCACCAACAGGCACAGCCAATGAGCCTGCCATGCAACGCTCACCGGCACAGCCGAAAGCTGAAGCTTGCAGCGCCTGTACGGTTTGGTCCATATCGGCATCAGGCATGATGATGATGTGATTTTTAGCTCCACCAGCTGCTTGCACGCGCTTGCCGTTGAGAGTGCCTTTTTCGTAGATGTATTTAGCGATGCGAGTTGAACCAACGAAAGATACAGCCTTCACCAATGGATGCTCAAGAAGTGCATCAACTGCTTCCTTGCCACCGTGGACAATGTTCAATACGCCTTCAGGTAATCCAGCTTCAGCAAGATATTTTGCAATGATCATGCTGGACATCGGCACTTTTTCCGATGGCTTCAAAACAAATGTGTTTCCGCATGTGATGGCAATTGGATACATCCAGAGAGGCACCATTGCCGGGAAGTTAAAAGGAGTGATACCAGCGCAAACACCAAGGGGGTGTCTCATAGTTTCACAGTCGACATTGCGGGCAATGTTTTCCAACGATTCACCCATCATCAAGCTGGGAATACCGCAGGCAAATTCAACAACTTCGATACCACGTTGAACAGAAGCTTTTGCTTCAGGCAATGTTTTGCCGTGTTCACGTGTAACTGTTTTTGCAATCTCTTCATAGTTAGCTTCAAGCAAAGCCTTAAAGCGAAACATCACGCGAGCGCGCTCAACTACAGGAGTTTCAGCCCAATCAGCAAACGCCTTTTGCGCTGCTTGAACAGCCAGGTCTACTTCACCGCTACCGCACATTGGAACGCGGGCAATAACTTCACCCGTATTTGGGTTGCTTACGTTGCTGAAGTTTGTGGCTTGGGAATCTTGCCACTTACCACCAATAAAAAGCTGACAGGCAGTCGCTTTGCTCTCCGCTACTGGCATCTGAATTTCCTCCACATGAACCGAATAGCCTAATTTTATTGCCAAAACGCGTATTTTCGGCATCCAGTGCCGGTTTTCGGAGGTTTTCTAAGAGGTTTATTATCGACTACGCCTGCGGAGACGTCTCAATTCGTCATCCAGGCTAAGTTCAGGCGAATTGCTTTGATTAATCCGTTCAAAGCCCCTAGCAGCCCATATTTCAGCCTTTTTGCCGATAGCCTTTCCACGCAGCACCTTAATGCCCTGCCTTATTTCATCGTCCTGTGCCGCTCTGGAGGCGCTATCATCGTGCAGGAAGTCCAGACTATGGTCACAGTGCATGACCTGCACAATCCGGTCTGCCTCAGTAGGTTCATTGACCGCTATAGATAGGTCGCAGCCCATCGGCTCATCAGGATTGAGATTACAGACAAAATCTATGTCCTCTAGATGCCGCCTGTCGAACTTAATCTTGAGCAAGACAGGTTCGTGGCTCAAATTATTGCGATAGCCGAAGTTTTGGTCACGCAAGCTTGCCACGCGCGCAAAATCATACGCTCTATCTGCGTTTGTGCAGAGGAAAATGAGTCCGGCACGCCCAAGTTCGATTTGACCAGCTGTTCTTATTTCAAAGCGACGGTAGCAATTCGTACCATGATATAGGTAGAACTCACTGCCATCCCAATTGCGTTCAACAAATGGGAAATGCCGAAGAAATTCCGGCAAATCATTAGACATTCGGAAATCAAATTCCTGTGACACTCTGTCGTTACCTCACTGGTAACATGCCACAAGATGAGATTTTTGAAACTTAAACCTTGGCTGCTGTTTTGCTCTGTCTTTCGATGCGCTTGTTGGCGACGATTGCAGCTTCATTAACCGTTTCAGAAAGCGTCGGGTGTGGGTGAATTGTGACAAGCAAGTCTTCCAACACGGCGCCCATTTCAATTGCCAATGCAGCTTCGCTTATTAATTCGCCGGCACGTGGTCCAACGATACCTACACCTAAAACAAGCGTCGTTTTCGGATCGTAAATAATCTTCGTTTGTCCGACCGGCTCGCCCAAAGTCATGGCACGACCGGAAGCCGACCATGGGAATTTGGCGGCAACAACTTCAACGCCTTGAGCTTTTGCTTCGGTTTCAGTAATACCGACCCAAGCAATTTCCGGCTCAGTGAAAACAATTGCCGGAATGCAGCGATTATCAAATACTGTGTCACGTCCTGCCAAAACTTCAGCTGCAACAATACCTTGACGCATTGCGCGGTGGGCGAGCATCGGCTGTCCAGAGACATCACCAATTGCCAAAATGCGCTTGTCGGCAGTTTTGCATTGATCGTCGATTTCGACAAAACCGTGTTTGTCGATTTTGACTTGCGTTGTTTCCAATCCCAGATTATCGCTATTTGGTCTACGACCGACTGAGACTAGAACGCGATCAAATTTTTCAGTAGCTGGAACATCCTTGCCTTCAAATGAAGCGACAATACCGTCTTGTTCTTCTCTGATACCGGCAACTTTTGTGTTCAAGTAAATTGCTTTGAACGTTTCTTGTAAGTGTTGCGCTAATGGTTTTACGAGATCTCTGTCCACGCCAGGCAGAAGTCCGTCCATCATTTCGACAACGGTTACCTCAGCTCCCAAAGCAGCGTAAACAGTTCCCATTTCCAAACCAATGTAGCCGCCACCGATAATCAATAGCTTCTTAGGTATTTCTTCAATGGCTAAGGCTGATGTTGAATCCATCAAACGCTTGCTTTGCAGGTCTAAACCCTTCGGCACAACAGGACGCGAACCGGTCGCTAGAATTGCGTGTTTGAAGTTAACGCGCATGGAGCCGTGCTCTTGCTCAACACGAAGTGTTTTTGAGTCTTGAAACTCTGCATGACCAACAACTATTTCAACGCCTGCACTCTTGCACATGCCGACAATGCCTTGAGCAAGCTTGTCTGTTACGCCTTGCTTCCAGGTGCGCAATGCATTGATATCGATTTTGGGAGGCTGAAATGTAATGCCAAATTGAGCAGCTGCTTTGCTGGAATCAATTACTTCGGCAGCATGCAATAGCGCTTTGGATGGAATACATCCAACGTGCAAGCAAACGCCACCCGGCTTTTCACGGCTGTCGACGAGCATTGTTTTAATGCCCAACTCAGCTGCGCGTAGAGCTGCGGTATAACCACCAGGTCCGGCGCCGATGACTACAAGATCGACATTCTGCGCCATTTCGCCCATAACCATAGTGAGTTAGACCTCCAGTAAGAGTTGTAGCGGATCTTCCAGGCAGTTGATTACGTGCCTTACAAAGTAAGCGGATTCAGCGCCATCTGCTAGACGATGATCAAAGGACATTGCCAAAGGCAGTATCCAACGGATTTGAATTGCACCGTCTCTCACAACTGGCTTTTGCACAGAACGTGCCATTCCTAGAATAGCGCACTCAGGGTAATTAACCATCGGCACCATATTTGTCCCACCGATTGCACCAATATTGGTGATGGTGAATGTGCCGCCCTGTAGTCTGTCCAACTCTATTTTGCCTTCGCGAGTCTTGCGAGCAATGTCGTTCAATTCAATGGCCAATTCCGGCAATGATTTTTGATCGACATTTCTAATTACCGGCACGATTAAACCGCGCTCGGTTGCTACAGCGATACCAATATTGTAGTAGCGCTTGAAGACAATTTCGCCTGTTTTTTCATCAAGGCTGGAATTGAATTGCGGATATTTCTTCAGAGCTGAAGCAACTGCCTTAAGGGCAACGACAGTCAGTGTCAGTCTGCCGCCACGCTCAGCAATTTCTTTCTCATGCTTTTTCAGCGACTCATTTAAATGAGTAATGTCAGCTTCATCGCAATGAGTTACGTGCGGGATATGAGCCCACGATGTAGCCATGCTCTGAGCAATTTTGCGACGGATGGAACGCAACGGTACGCGATCAACTGGACCGTACTTGCTGAAATCAGGCATTTCGACATAGCTTGTGGAGAACGGCTCCAAAGCCTCGCCTTCTTTTTTCGGTCCACCGTACATTGTTGTAACAGATACGGTATCCGGAACTTTAGGTGACGCCGGCAATTTGCTTGGCGATCCGCCTTCTTTAAAGGCGACTACATCTTCGCGCATAACGCGACCAGCAGGACCACTGCCTATTACTTGAGTTAAATCAACTCCTAATTCTCTAGCTACTCTTCTTGTCGCAGGAGCAGCCGGCACCGGACGACCCGTCACAGCTTGTCCGCCGTTGCTGCGAGCAGCAACTGGTTGCGCCGTTTCGTGAGCGATTTTTTCAGAAGTCTTGGCGGCAACTGTCGAAGCTTTCGCTTCTTCTTTAGCACGAGCCGGCTGGGCACCTTTGGATTCACCGAAAGTCACCATAACCATGCCGACCTTAACTGTTTGCCCAACATTGACGTGAATTTTCTCCACGATGCCTGTAACAGGCGAGGGTATTTCTACAACGGCTTTGTCGGTTTCCACCTCGAAGATACCTTGATCTTCTTTGATGGATTCGCCTTCCTTAACAAGGATACCCAGAACCTCAGCTTCGTGAATTCCTTCACCTAGGTCCGGTAATAAAAACTCAGTCGACATATTTTCTAGAACCTCAGTGTCTTACGGCAAGCTTCAACCACTTTATCTGTATCAGGAATGTAGAACTTTTCCTTAGAGAAGTAAGGAACAGGAACATCGTAGCCTGTCAGACGAATGACGGGTGCTTCCAAATAGAGGAAAACATTTTCATTGATACGCGAGACAACTTCAGCTGCCACACCGCAAGCACGAGGTCCTTCATGGACAACAACCGCACGACCTGTTTTAGCAACTGAATTGACAAATGTTTCAGTATCAAGTGGCATAAGCGAAAGTAAATCAATGACTTCAGCCTTAACGCCGTCTTCTTCCATCAAGAGTTCCGCTGCTTCCAAACAAGGACGCATCGTTGCTCCGTAAGAAATGATTGTGATATCCGAACCAGGACGCACAACTTGTGCTTTGCCAATCGGCATCACTTCAATCTCATCCGGAACTTCTTCCTTGAAAAGACGATACAAAGCTTTTGGCTCATAGTAGATAACCGGATCCGGATCATTTATCGCAGCATGCATTAATGCACGAGCATTTCTTGGACCGGATGGCATCACAACTTTCAGTCCTGGTGTATGGCAGTAGATAGCCTCACGCGATTCCGAATGGTGCTCAAGAGCACGAATACCCGCACCTGATGGAGCGCGCATTACCATGGGAACAGTTACGCGACCACGGGTTCTGTTACGAAAACGCGCTGCGTGTGATTCCAATTGCTGGTATGCGTAATAGTCAAAACCGGCAAACTGAATTTCGGCAACCGGCAAGAGTCCATTAATTGCCATACCAATTGAGGTACCAATAATTCCGGATTCAGCTAGTGGCGTGTCAAATACGCGCTTATCGCCAAATTTGGCATGAAGACCTTCGGTAATACGAAAAACGCCTTCATCAATGCCAACATCTTGACCAAGAACGACTACACGGCTGTCTTTTTCCATTGCCTCAAAGAGCGCCATGTTGATGGACTTGGCCATATTTATCTCAGCCATCTTTAGCCACCTCTTTTTGCCGTTCCGGCAATGCTGCGCTGCGGATTGGACTTGGTGGAAACTTCATCACCACGTCCGAGGGACTCGGCTAATTCATGCTTCTGAACTTCCAAGTGCACTGGAACATCGGCGTAAAGGAAATCGAACATTGCCAATGGTTCCATGAGTTCTTTGCTCTTAGCTAAAGTTTCCATCTTCTTCACGGCTTCTTTTATCTCCTCGTCAATTTCTGTTTCCATTTTTTGTCTCTTCTCATCGTTGAGCAATCCTTTCTTCTCAAGGTATTTAGCAAAACGAATCAGAGGTTCACGCTTAGCCCACTTTTGTGCTTCTTCATCCGAGCGATATTTCTTCGGATCATCAGCAGTGGTGTGCGGGGTATAACGATAAGTCAAACAATCCAGCAAGGTAGGACCCTCGCCTTTGCGCGCACGCTCAATGGCTTCTTTGGTGGCAACATACACTGCCAAGACATCATTGCCATCAACTCGTACGCCAGGTACGCCATAGCCAACTGCCTTTTGAGCAATTGTCTTTGTGCGGGTTTGCTTGTGCAATGGCTCGGATATGGCGAATTGGTTGTTTTCGCAAACAAAAATAACCGGTGCATTGAACACAGCAGCAAAATTTATGCCTTCATGGAAATCACCTTCCGAAGAAGATCCGTCCCCGAAGTAAGTCAAAACAACTTTGTTTTCGCCCTTGATGTTGTTAGCCATACCGATGCCGGATGCATGCAACAACTGTGAAGCTACTGGCACGCAGATAGGCAAATCATTGACGCCTTCCGGTGGCACAGCGCCTTCTTCAAAGCCTGCCCAATAGAGAAGCAGTCTTTCTAACGGCCAACCGCGGTAAAGGAAACAAACTAATTCGCGATATGCAGGCACAAACCAATCGGATTTTTCGATAGCAAACACGGAACCAAGTCCTATCGCCTCGTGTCCTGTGGACTGCGGAAACGTACCGATGCGTCCCTGTCTCTGCAAATTGAGCTGACGCTCATCCACACGTCTGGAATAAAGCATCCAGCGGAACATGTCCAACAATTCTTTGTCGCTCAGCTTAGGCTCTAAAGCCTTGTCGACATTGCCCTCTTCATCAACGATGGAGAGAGTCTCGACTGTGTAATCGAACTCCAGCTCTTTTCTTGGCATTGCTTAAATTACCGAATTTTGAATTGACTCTGCTTGACTATTTCGTCAAAAGCAGAGAAAGTATGTCATAGATCAAATAGGGCACAGGCAGGCCTTATAGGGAATTTACCGGCACCTCTTGCCGAGGTAAGCTCTGTCTGGATTTTGCTAGATGAAAACAAAAATAACTACTGACATCAAAGATGCTGAAAACGGCACCCAGTTGCCTATCTCTGTCTTGGATATAACCGACACAAGTGCAAAACCAGACTGGCTCAAGGTCCGTTTGCCGACAAGCGTTCCTTATCAAAACTTGAAGCGCCTTGTAACAGATCTCAATCTTCACACGGTTTGTGAATCAGCAGCGTGTCCAAATAGAGGTGAATGTTGGTCAAGATCTACTGCCACATTTATGATTTTGGGCAACATCTGCACGCGTAGTTGCGGCTTCTGCAACGTCATCACCGGGCGTCCAACAGAACTTGATTTGGATGAACCGCGTCGTGTTGCCGATGCTGTAAAAAGCATGCAACTGAAATATGCCGTCATCACTTCCGTAAACAGAGATGAATTAGTTGATGGTGGCGCATCCGTTTGGGCAGAAACCATACGTCAAATTCACGAGTCATCACCGGATACAAAAGTAGAAGTTTTAATTCCCGACTTTTGCTCCAACTGGGAAGCGCTAGATATTGTCCTTAATGCAAAACCTGACGTATTGAACCACAACATCGAAACAGTACCGCGCCTTTATCTTCAAGTTAGACCACAGGGCAAATTTACACGCAGTTTGGAACTCTTGAAACTAGCCAAAGAAAAAGGCTTCACGACAAAATCCGGACTGATGGTCGGACTTGGTGAAAGTGATGAAGAAGTCACAGAAGTTTTGCGCGAACTCAAAGCATCAAATGTTGATCTGGTAACAATCGGACAATACATGCAGCCGACACCAAAGCATTTACCTGTACAACGCTGGGTGCATCCAGATACATTTGAGAAGTGGCATAAAGAAGGCATGTCCATGGGCTTCCAGAATGTCTTCTCCGGACCGCTTGTGCGCTCAAGTTATCACGCCGAAGAACAAGCTCTTCTAAAGAATTCAGCTCAACAATAAATTGCTGAGCTGAATCCATCGACCTACATTGCATCAACCTGCATTGCAGAAACTACACTTTTCGAATCTTACTGTTGCGACATTACTGTCGAGTGAGTAGGTGCTGATGGTGACGATAAGCTACACTTCTGCCGTCGCTATGAAGTTATCTAACAACAAAAAAAAAAGAACCGGTCAAATTTTGGTTTGACCGGGGAGTGGTTCAGCACTCTCTGGTGAATAAGGTGCATTTAGGGGAAATAAGTTTCCACCTGAATATTAAATGCGCAGCAAATTCTTGATGCCGAATAAAGCCATGTTGGGATTGGCTTTTAATCTGCGTTTGCAGTAGGCTGCCGAAAGCTTGTTTTCGCCGTACGGAAGGTAGAGTCGAACAAGTTCGCCAGTGACGCTAAGTTTTTCTAAATGTTCTTTCTCAGCAGCATTCAGTTGATTGTTTGTTTCAAGCATGTGGCGGAAATAAGCACCCGAGGTGAGTTTAGACTCCAACTCTTTTCTCGGTACGCCTAGAAGAAACTGGGACTCAAATTGGGTAACAGGAGCCTTCAGCGGCAGAACTGCCTCTTTAATAAATTGGTCGACACAATTTTCATCGTGAGAGGCAATTTCCACATATGTGCCGCGAGCCAATAATTCTTTAGAGTATTCCACAAGCAAAGACTTCATAACCGGCTTTTGCGTTTGAGCAATTTCCGCCGGTTCCTGGTAGATACCAATTACCATGCGCACACGCATACGCTCATCAAAGCGTCTTACGTCTTCTCTTGTGCGGAACAGGCGCGATTGAAGAACTGTGCCTAAATTTGTGTAGCCTTTATTAATCAGCGAGGCATAGGTATCCAAATGAAAATCAGTCCAGCGATGATCTTCGGCTTCCAGCGTCATATTAATTTGCTTGGATTTAGCATAACCAACAAGCGATTCAATTCTCTCGTAAGCGCGATCGAGATATTTGCTTTCCAGCTCTCCACCGACCTCTTCCACTACCGCAAACATCGACGGTTTAATGGAAATGGTCATCTGCGCGCTTTTTGAAAAATGTCCCGAAACACTAATTGGTTTGGCAGCAACCCCATCAATCAATTGGCGATAAGCAGCCACTGCATGTTCACAATCTTCATCGCTGCGCGATTCTTCACCAAGAATATCAATTGTCGAAGCGAATTTGTGTCGTGAATAAATCTCGTGAGCCAGGTCAATTGCCTGGGCAGATGTTTGACCGGCGAGATACGGACGGGCTAGCCAGAGAACGAGACTCAAAGGAAGGGCATCGACTACAGAAAATTGTTGATCTCGTTTGTGTGAATCCATTGGCTTTTCCGCCAAACTCTCCCTTGTGGGCGCTAATACTGGCATTGTTTTACCTGTTTAGGTTTTCTTTTTGGCTTTTGCTTTTGACGTAGCTGCTTTTGCCGGTGGTTTAGGAAGTACATGTCTTTTCACAACCGGTACTTCTTCTTTGACCGGAGCCGGTGGTTCGACAGGCGGCAAATCAGCCATGCGGTTGATCTTATATAAAGCGTCGTCATCTGTCATTGCAACAAGTTCTACTTTGGAAACCAGCAAAGTCTGGGTGCCTTCATGCCCAACATCGCCTACACGGCACATCAGCTTGCATTCAAAGGGCGGCCACTCATCAATATTGTTAGAAAGGTCATAAGCGTCTTTGCCCTTAAGCAAGATGTAAATTAACTTATTTTTGGGGAATGCATGTCTGGATTCGGATTTACCGACAGTTGTTGCTCCAGTACGCGTATCAATAAATCTGGCTTGGAACTGCATTTGCTTGCCGGTCAAATCATGACCACTAATGTTTTGAATCTTGACAAGAACGGCTGGATGATAGCCTCTGTTATCGAGTGACCACCAGGTGACAGAAGAAAGCACGTGGAGGCGGTCTACGTTGTGCACTTCCTCAATTTCGACTTCAGGTTCAGCGGCTTCGGGCGCAATCAAGTGCTGAGCCAGGGCCACGCCTGGAAAGACAAGAGCAGCGAAAAGCAGCCCCACGCCTAAATTTTTGACTGACCGAATAAATTGCATGTCCCTACCTTAAGCCGTGATTCTACCTCGTATTACAACCTTAGACGGCAGTGCTATGCTTAAGATTCCGGAGGTAGAGCAATGGATGAAATTGACGCGCAAGGAAGACAGTTACTAATCGACCGACCGCTATTAACGAAAGGTCGCCTGAGCGTTTTTAGAGACTCTGATTGTGAAGATCATTGGTTTCCACGCCTGAATGTCACGCTGAAGAAGGCAGGCTCGGATTTGGTCTTGTGGCAATGGACTTCACACAGCGATCCGATTGATTTCGAAGAGCCGCCGCCATACGGCGATGATCCTCTGCAGGAAAAGTATTTTGAGCTGGACAATCCACTCAAGTCGCCACGTGGGCTGGAAGCCGTCTTTTCACTCGACAAGGGTGCGACCAACCATGGGCACGTAGCAAAATTCAGCGCCTCCCTTTACTTGTATCCGTCATCTCTGGACGACAGGGGGGTGCAGATTGGGGTTTTAGACTTTACCGAGGGTTTGACATCCAGATCAGCGCCAATGTTTTTTCGGTTTAACTTTCCCTGGTAATAAAAATTTGCGCCCGGTGCGAGTCGAACGCACGACCAATCGGTTAAAAGCCGAGTGCTCTACCACTGAGCTACGAGCGCATAGCAACAAGTAGGCAATCCTATCAACCAGTGATTCGAGTGTCAAGAAGACTAGTTAATGATTTGTGGCAACCAGCATTGGTTGTTGTGATTGCTTTAATCGCAAGAGTTGCCTACAACCTCTCTTTGGAGCACAGAGTCTGCCATTTCGGAGATGCTTTTTACTTTCTAAATACTGGCAATAGTCTCTTAGCGCTAATTCAGCAAAGTCATTCTTTTGCGCAACTTGTCTCCACTTTAGTAGCTCAGCATAACCCGGCTCTGACCGGACTTAATACAATGATGTCATTGTCACTGGCTGACAGACTCTTGATAGATGGTCCTGTTTATCCCACGCATTTGGCACTGGTCGAATGGGTGATGAGAGTAAATACTCAGGCGCCTATATTTGATTCGCTGTGTTTACCTCTTTCGCTATTCAACTCAATAATCGACAGCGTTTCCTGTCTACTTATATATAGGTTGGGTCAAATTGCTTTTGACAGACGCACGGGGCTAATCTCAGGAATTATCTTTGCGCTTTATCCACCGGCAATCATCAACACTCAACATTGCTATAGCGAGCCATACGCATATTTCATTTTGCTCTTTTTCTTGAATGTTTGCTTTGATGATTCAACGGAGAAGAAGCGGTCAATTTTTTCGTGGTTGTTAGTTGGTATGTTGGCGGCGCTCACGATGTTGGCTAAACCGATTTTTGTTCTCATCCCACCTATGTTTGGTGCATATTTTCTTGCCCTTGCCGTTATTGAAAAACGTCGAGTGCATCTAAAACAGTTAGCTCCGCTAATTCTCGGGCTTAGCATTTTTCTTGGTCCCTGGCTCTGGTTTACGCATGCAGTCACCGGTAACTTTTCTATATTTGTCAGTCGTGCCCCTTCGTATAACTTGTATTTGGGAAATCAACTTGCCACTGACGGTTGGCGTGCCTGGCCGGAAACAGAACTCATTCCCAGTGGCACAAAAAAGGCTGCTGAAGCCATTCTTCAGCAAGCTTCGCACAAACCACTTAAATTTATTGCGTTGGAGTTGAAGAAACTTGCGCGTCTTTGGGTTGGTGTTTGGAACGAATACCAGTACAGTCTCTTTGGTATCTCACTGGAATTACAAACTCTCTGGCATGACCTTTTACTGCTGCTTGGCGGTTTGGGAACATTGCTAGTTCTCATCGGGCAAAAGAGATTTAGTCACCAATGGAATTGTGCCTTTGTGATGGGTGGCATTATCGGTTTGCACTATATATATTGCGCGTTTGAACCTATCTCGCGATACAACATTACTGCGATGCCGCTGGTGATTGTCTTTGCTAGCTATGCCATATCGCACGCTCGGGCCAATAAATTGCTGCTACCTTCGTTAATGACTATTGCTTACGCGGTATTTCTCTTTTCTATTTTGGCTAGGGCATATGTACTCAAACCACTTTTCGCCCAACTGCTGACTATTGAGCAAATGTCTCTGCTGCCTTGGATACAAGCTGCCATTTGGATTTGCTTGTTTATCATTCTGGTCTTATTTGCCAAACGCTGGCTAGATCGCGCATTTGAAGATGCCGGTGCTCGCAAAACTTCCACCCTTGCGTTAGGTGTGATTAGTGTAGGCTCCGCTTTGGTTGTTCTTGCTTGCGTGGTGGCTGATCCCAGCTGGCGCGAATGGTCACGCTCATTCAAACTTACATCGGAATCGGCTATGCAGACGATTGAATTGCCCGGATTGAACGGTGAAAAACCTGCGCCGACGTCGTACATCTTGGTTGACCTAACATCAACAGCATCATTGCCGCCAGTATTACTTAATCTCAACGGCGAACAACAGCTGCATCCGCCCTTGCCTTGGGCAGTAGTACGGGGAGTGAGTTCTGTTGCTCTGCAGGTGCTTTCCATTCAAGGGCAGGGAATGGGAAAAGACCTTAAGACATTTAGGCAGTGGTGGGCGTTTCCTGTGCCGACATCTTCATTGCATTTTGGTGGCACAAATATCATTAGCTTAGCGCCTGGCGTCAATCAGCTTAACGACAATCTCTCTTTCTATGGCGACTACGTGTCTAAAATCAACGGCACGATGAGGCAGCCTTCGTTTACGAGGATTTCGTGGCCGAAGGGATTTGCTACTTACGATCATCTGGACTCACGAGTGTATGAGCCGGTCGGCTTCAAAGGCAAAATTAACGACGTTGCACAACGTGGTGCTCAGTACCGTATTCGCATTGTGGTTCCATTTGCTAAAACTGCGACTTCTGCCGACAATAGCCAAATTGACACTCCTGCATTTGAAATAGTCCCTGACGACAAGCCTCACGCGCTGGTCGGCAAAGATCTCGCTACTCTGATCTTGACTCCACAGCCAATTTCTCTGCCACCCAATTTGCCGAGTGGCGCACTTTTATATATATATTGCGATCTGAAAGGCTTTGAAAATCCAGGCAATGCGTACATTTCTGTTGATTTCACCGGCACCGACGGCAACAAACCAGGTCACTGGAATTCGCTCTGGCAGCCGGCTTCGATAACAACTTATCCTGAATGGCGATCAGCTTCGTTTGCCGACATCGTTCCAGATGACGTGTTGAGATGGAAAGATCTGAAAGTCAGCGTGCTTGCTTCGCCTTTTACTCCGGACCAACTCTTTTTGAAGCGGAAAGATGCGCTTTCAAAAGACGGGGCGATTCGTGGGCTTAACTTTGCTATCTTGCCACCGCTGGAAATTCCGAAAGACGCCGACTGGCGGATTTACTAGCAACGCCGGAAAGGGTGCATGCAATGCGCCCCTACAAATCAGAACGACAAAGGGACTACTTAACCTGCTCTTGCAAAAAAGGCTTGAGTTGCTGTGCCATGTATTCGTGTCCCTTCGGTGTGAAGTGGACCGAGTAGAATAGGCTGGCTTGCGACTCGGAATCCAATTTCTTCGCTTCTTGTTGGATGTTGCAGACAGGTACACCGATTTCTTTGCACATGGTGGAGACCATGGAAATTTCTTGTGGGTAATCGATGAACATGAAGGACGTCTCCATGCCGGGTATCGGACACAGGGCAGAGCGCACCGGCATTACGACGACAGCAAAGTGGGCGCCTTGAGCTTCACAGATTTTGCGCATTTCGTTGAACAACGACTTCTGCGTGCGAGTAATAAGCTCAATATAAGTACTGCGTCCGTCTTCTGCTTTTGATGGAGCGGCTTTAGCAGCTGTTTCAGCGCCTTTACTTAGGACTTTATTCGGAGCGGAACTAATAAGCTCTTCTTTGATTTCTTCTTTCTTTGGCGCGGCTTTCTTATCATCACCTGCAACAGTTTCAAACTTGGCGATGGTGAAAGAAGGTTTCGCATCTTTAGTCGGGATAACGGAATTAGCGATCTCGCTTAAAAGCGGCTGCCAATTCTTACCGGGCTTATCAATGAAATTGGTGAATGCTTTATAGAGCGGGTTGTGATAGCTCATCTCTGTCTGCAGCGCAGAGAAGTAACCCCATATGCGGCTATTCTGGCGAATCCAATCTATTTGCATGAGGAATTTCGCACGCTTGGAATTCATCCACAAGGTGACAGGCGACGTATCAATGATCAACTTACCACCAGGCAAGTGCAAAGCAACTGGACGCAAGTTGGTGATTACTTGATCAGGTGCCGACCAGTTTTCAAATATGTCACGGCTGTTGTAGCCGAGAAGGACCAGGTCCGGCTTGTACTTCATCACTTGCTTTTTCAACTGCACATATTCTTGTGCTGTTGAATAGCCGGATGTTCCAAAGTTCAATACTTGGACCTTTTTGTCACTTGTCGTCAATTCTTTGTTCAGCAGTTGACCGAATGTTTTTTCAATTGGCACCTGGAAGCCTTCAACCATCGAATCACCAAGCAAGGCAATGCGATAGGTGTTTGCGGGCTTTGCAATAGTCAACCCCGGCTCTCTCATACCGTCAGCATCGAGATAAGAGACCGCATAGCCTTCAGAGCGCCAGGTAATACGCTTGTTCACCATGTGCTTGGAGCCAAGGTCTGGATCCAGCTTGAACATTTCCTCTTCGCCAAGTCCAGCCATGAAGAGGATCATCTCAACAAACAAAATTGCAATTGCCTGCCAAACAATAAAGCCGAATAGACCGGCAAAGATATTTTTCTTTGCCTTGGGCGCTGTGCCCTTTGTCTCTGGTTTTCTTGTGACGGCGATGTTCATGGTTATCCTAGAACTGGAAGTAAACAAAAGGAACAGGAGCAATTGGTTTGGCGGCAATCATGAGCATTACAGCAGCCGTCCAGGCAGCCAAACGAATTGACGATGGGAAAAATAGTTTGTTAGTGACTTCTGGGCGTCCAGCAAAACCAAGGAGCCAAGTGAAGTTAGTCCAACTGGGTTTACGCTTCATTATTTCAATTACGCCCCAATAACCCAGATAGGCAAGCAAGAAGTAAATGCAACCGGATCGAAGTGTCGGATCAAGGAGCAGAGAACTCATGTCATTGAAGTTGACTAGTCCATTCAAGACATTGAAGCCATGCAGCATATCCGGCGCACGGAAGACAACGTAGCTTATCGTGATGAAAGCCATAGTTGTGAGCGTACCCAACTCTTTGCCGACCCATGTATTGCAAACAGCGGACAAAGGCTGAACAGATTTGAGCACCTTCTTCCAAATGTTGTTAATGATCAAACCAAAGCCTTGCATGCATCCAAAAATGACATAGTGCCAATCAGCGCCATGCCAGAGACCGCAGGCGACCATCGTAATAAACAAATTGCGCCAGTTCAAAAGCCAATTGACGCGTGAGCCACCCAATGGAATGTAGACATAATCACGCAACCAGTAAGAAAGCGACATGTGCCAACGACGCCAGAAGTCGCTCAAGTCATGTGCGAGATACGGCAAGTCGAAGTTTTCCGGCAAGCGAATGCCCAGTAGCAATGCCGAACCACGACCGATGTCCGTGTAGCCGGAGAAATCGCAATAGACCTGAATAACAAAACCAACTGCCGCCATCAACGCGTCAGGAAAAGACAAAGTAGTGGTTGATGAAAATCCAACAAATACAACTGAACCAATTGGATCGGCAATAGCAACTTTCTTGAAGAAGCCCTGCATCATCAAAGACATGCCTTCGTTGAAAAGCGACGACGACCAAGGCTCCGGCTTATGAAGTTTGGCAAGAAAATCTTGATAGCGCTTAATTGGTCCGGCAATTTGCGATGGAAAAAACGCGGCGAAGGCAGCAAACTCCAACCAAGACTTAACTGGTTTGTCACCGCGATAAATGTCGACTAAGTAATGAACAAATTCAAATACGAAGAAAGAAATGCCGAGTGGCAGAATGACATCCAACACAGGCGCATCAAAAGTCGGCACCCAGGAAAAGATTGGGACATCGGTCGACTTAGTAAGTTTCAGTCCATAAGCAATATTGCTCAGGAAAAAATTCGTGTACTTGTAATAGCAAAGACAGCCAAGATTGAGAAACAACCCAACTGCCAGAATAAGCTTTTCGGCCGCTTTCGATTTGTTTCTCACGCCCTCCATTGCCAATGCCAACAACCATGTGGCTGTGGACATAGCAAAAAGCAAGACACCATAAACCGGCAGCCAGCTCATATAGAAGAAGTAGCTGGCAACGACGACTAGAATTAGGCGAGTCAAACCACTTGTGCGCCAGTAGAGAAATGCTACCGCCGGCAAGAAGAGTAGGTACTGCAGACTGCTGAAAATCATTGGCTCTTGACGACCACCTTTTGAACTCACCAAGTATACAAGTGCAAGGGTGGTTTCTTACTAAGCTACTGTTTATCTATATGGACGAATCTACTATTAACTACATTCTCTTGACGTTATTAATAATGTATTAGTAGTATCGCGCGTTATCCGACTCAGCTAATTGGCATGAGACGAGCACTTTGCATCTAACGGAGAAACGTTGTGAAAGCACCTCTTTCGGCTAAAGATCTCAAAGCCAAGCGCGATAAGTTCATCGTCCCCGGAGTCAAACACCTTTACAGTAATCCGCCGCATTTTGTGCAAGGTCGTGGGCAGTATCTCATCGATGAGACTGGTCGCGAGTACTTGGACATGTTTGCAGGTATTGTCACTGTTGCAGTTGGGCACTGTCATCCAAAGGTGACAAAAGCCACCATCGAGCAAATTGAAAAACTACAACATACATCGACCATTTTCATGACGCAACCAATGGTCGATTTGGCAGAGAAGCTTGCTGAAATTACACCAGGCAATCTTTCAAAGGCCTACATCACCAACTCCGGAACAGAAGCAAACGAAGCGGCAATTCTCAATGCTCGTCTCGCTTCAGGCAAAAACGAAGTAATTGCTCTTGAGCATTCGTATCACGGCTTTTCTCACTTAGCCAATGCGTTGACAGGCAATCACGGCTGGCGTCCACAAACAATGGCAGCAGCTGGTGTTGTTTTTGCTGCAAACGCATACTGCTATCGTTGTCCATTCAAGAAAACACCGGACAATTGCAGTCTCGAGTGCGCCAAAGATGTTGAACGTGTTATCCAAACACAAACATCCGGTCAACCGGCTGTGATGATAGCCGAGCCAATTCAAGGCGTCGGTGGAACAATCACTCCGCCAGATGGCTATTTCCAAATGGTCAAGAAAATTCTCGATAACTACGGCGTTCTCTTTATTGCAGACGAAGTACAAACAGGATTTGGTCGTACTGGCAAGCACATGTTCGGCATTTCCAACTGGGATGTTCAACCGGACATGATCACCATGGCTAAGGGCTTGGGTAATGGCGTGCCAATAGGCGCTTACATCACAACAGCCGACATTGCTGAAGCTTCCACCAAGCAAGTAATCAATACATTTGGCGGCAATCCTGTTTCTTCAACAACGGCACTAGCTGTCATTCAAACCATTGAAGAAGAAAAGCTCATGGAAAATGCCCGTGTCGTAGGCGACTACTTCATCGAAGGCTTGAAAGACCTCGCCAAGGATTTCCCAATCATGGCCGATATCCGCGGCAAGGGCTTGATGCTCGGCGTGGAAATCGCTGCTGAAGACAAGACACCGATGGTGCAAGAGACTGCCAAAATTGTCGAATTCGCCAAAGACAATGGCGTGATACTCGGCAAAGGCGGTATATTCGGTAATGTGATCCGCATTAAGCCGGCACTCACCATCACCAAAGAAAACGTAGACACCACCTTAGGCGTCATGCGTAAAGCTTTGGATTCAGTGGTAAAAGTCGCCGCAAGGTAAAGGAATCTTTGTCATTTCGACCTCTTCTTTGTTTTGTCATTTCGACCGACCGAAGGGAGTGGAGAAATCTCGTAACTAAACTAAGTTCAATCAAGTTCACTGGAGGAACAGATACAACGTATGTCCAACAAAATCAAATGCGGACTAGTCCAAGCATCCAACGATGTTATTCCGCCGCTAAACGCCGCCGATTCAAAAATGATCCAGCAAATCCAAAAGAACATGCTCGACAAGCACGTAAAATTCGCTGAAGAAGCCGGCAAGCAAGGCGTACAAATCCTCTGCTTCCAAGAACTCTTCAACGGACCATACTTCTGTGCTGAGCAAAATCCAGCATGGTACGAAATGGCCGAAGAAATTCCAAATGGTCCAACCATCAAGAAAATGCAAGAACTTGCCGCCAAGTTCAAAATGGTAATGGTTATCCCCATCTACGAAAAAGAACAAACCGGCGTCTACTACAACACCGCCGCCGTTATCGACGCAGATGGTACCTACCTCGGCAAATACCGCAAGAGCCACATTCCACAAGTCAACCCTGGCTTCTGGGAGAAGTTCTACTTCCGTCCAGGCAACCTCGGCTATCCAGTATTTGAAACCAAGTACGCAAAAGTAGGCGTCTACATCTGCTACGACCGTCACTTCCCAGAAGGCGCACGTGTCCTCGGCTTGAACGGCGCTGAAATCGTCTTCAACCCGTCGGCAACCGTAGCCGGTCTTTCCGAATACCTCTGGAAGTTAGAGCAACCAGCTCACGCTGCAGCCAATGGATACTTCATCGGCGCCATCAACCGCGTCGGCACCGAATCCCCATGGAACATCGGTGAGTTCTACGGCTCCAGCTACTTCTGCAATCCAAAAGGTCAAATCATCGCCCAAGCAACTCGCGACAAAGAAGAATTGCTCGTAAGCGAATTGGATCTCGAAGAAATCGCCCAAGTGCGCAATACATGGCAATTCTACCGCGATCGCAGACCGGAAACCTACGAAGAACTCGTCGCTCTTTAATTCAAGGACATAATAATCATGGCTGAGCATTACAAGCCCGTTAAATACAAAGCTTGGGAAATGAGCTTGGAAGAACGCTTCCAAGAAGTTTATCCACCGCTTTCCGAGCGCGACGCAACCGTTGAAGCAAATAGATGTTTATTCTGCTACGACGCTCCGTGTATGGACGCTTGCCCAACCCACATCGATATTCCAACCTTCATTAAGAAGATTGCTACAGGCAATGTCAAAGGTTCGGCACGCACCATTCTCGAATCCAACTTGTTGGGTGCGACCTGCGCCAGAGTTTGCCCAGTGCAAGAACTCTGCGAGGGGGCTTGTGTGCTTGAGCATGATCACAAACCAATTGCTATTGGTCGTCTACAAAGATACGCGACAGATTATGCCATAGAAAAGAACATCAAGTTTTTCGAGAAGGGCAAACCCAATGGTAAAAAGGTAGCCATCGTTGGCGCTGGTCCGGCAGGACTTTCTTGCGCCGGCGAACTTGCCAAACTCGGCTTCGATGTCACCATCTATGAGCGTCAGAAACTCGCTGGCGGACTTGATACCTACGGCATCGTTGTCTTCCGTGAACCAATTGAAGTCAGTTTACGCGAAGTCAAAATGATCGAAGAATTGGGAGTCACAGTCAAAACCGGTATAACAGTTGGAAGAGACGTACCTTTCGAAGACTTGATTGAAAAGAATGATGCAGTGTTCGTTGCCATCGGTTTGGGCGATGTGCCAAACATGGAAATTCCCGGCGAAAATCTGCCTGGTGTCCACGACGGCTTGGAATTCATTGCTGAGACAAAAACCCAGCCATTGAACACAATCAAATTCGGCAAGCGTGTTGCAATCATCGGTGCCGGTAACACCGCTATCGACGCTGCCACAATTGCTCGCCGTCTTGGTGCAGAGCGCGTAAACATGATTTACCGCCGCTCAGAAGCAGAAATGACTGCCTATCACTTCGAATACGAATTTGCTTTGGGCGAAGGTGTGAGCTTTATGTTCCTCACTCAGCCAATTGAAGTCGTCGGCAACGGCCGTGTCGAAGGCTTGAAGTGCATCCGCATGGACTTAGGAGCACCTGACCAATCCGGTCGCCGCGCTCCTGTACCTGTGGCGAATTCCGAATTTATCGTCGAATGCGACATGGTCATCAAAGCCATCGGTCAAAAGAAACACACAGATGTAATGCAAAAGCTGGCAACATTTGGTGTCCAAGAAACCAAAGGCTACATTGCTGTCGACACCACAACCAACCGCACCGCAAATCCAAAAATATTTGCCGGCGGCGATTGCGTGCGAAGCATTGGTGAAGCATCAACAGTTATGGCGGTACAAGACGGCAAGATTGCCGCTCGTGCCATTCACGAGCAACTAGTTGGCAAAGGCGAACTCGCCGCTTCCATATCGTAGGGGCGCATTGCATGCGCCCGCTGACCATGCAAACTATTTACAAATGTAGGACATAGGAAAATGGCTAACTTAGAAATCAATTTTGCCGGTATCAAGTCTCCAAATCCTTTTTGGCTGGCTTCTGCTCCACCGACTAACTCAGGCTATCAAATCCAGAAAGCATTTGAAGCAGGCTGGGGAGGTGCCGTATGGAAAACCATCGGCGCTCCTGTATTGAATGTCTGCAATCGCTACGGAACGATGGATTATAAAGGGTCGAAGATAATCGGCTTAAACAACGTCGAACTCATCTCCGATCGTCCCATTGAAATCAACCTCAAGGAAATTGCCGAAACCAAACGCAACTTCCCGAACAACGCAGTTATTGTCAGCGTCATGGTTGAGTCCAAGAAAGAAGCCTGGCAAGAGATAATCAAGCGCGTTGAACAAACAGGCGCCGACGGTTTTGAATTGAATTTCGGCTGCCCTCACGGCATGTCCGAGCGCGGCATGGGCTCAGCTATGGGACAAGTGCCGGAATACACCTGCATGGTTACCGAATGGGTAATGGATGTCGCCACCAAGCCTGTCATCGTCAAACTGACACCAAACGTCACCGACATTGTGCAACCGGCACGCGCAGCAGTTAAAGGACGAGCTTCAGCCATCTCGCTCATCAACACCATCAACAGCATCATTGGCGTCGATACCGATACGTTTGAAATCAAACCAAACGTCGGTGGCAAAGGCGGACACGGTGGTTATGCCGGACCAGCAGTCAAACCAATTGCGCTGCACTTACTTTCTGCTGTCGCCAGCGATCTAGAAGTACAGAAAGCAAGACTGCCAATCTCAGGCATGGGCGGCATCGAAACATGGAAAGATGCCTTGGAGTTTATTCTCCTAGGCTCAACTTCCGTACAAGTCTGTACTTCTGTAATGCACTACGGCTTCCGTGTCGTTGAAGATTTGATTGACGGTCTATCCAACTGGATGGACGACAAAGGCTTCAAGACAATGGATGAAATCATCGGCAAGTCAGTGCACAGAATCTCCAACTTTGGAGACTTTGACCTCGGTTTCCAGACTGTCGCCCGCATCAACCACGACAAGTGTATTCAGTGTAATCTCTGCTACATTGCCTGTGAAGATGCAGCCCACCAGTGCATAGACTTGAAGGAATTGAAAATCGACAGCCGTGTAAACGAACGTCTATGGCCAGTCGTCCGCGAAGACGACTGCGTAGGCTGTGACCTCTGCTCACGCGTCTGCCCAATAGACGATTGCATCACGATGGTCGAACACGAAACCGGCCGCCCGCACATCACCTGGAATGAGCTAAGCAAAGCAAAACCAGCTGTTGTCCAGGAGTGGGGCAAGATGGAAGAGTATCGCAAGACAGCAAATATCGATATTCACTAAAAGAAAACTTCGATCTCCGTTAATTTAACTTGCCAATTTTATTGAATCAGTCAAAATAGCCATACATTTATACGGCATTCGATTCGTGTGTCCCACTATAGCGGCGCAAAATTCGGATTGCATCTTTTGGGTGCCCATATTGTCATATTAGGTGCCATTTATTATACTGAAAAGGAGGCCAATTATGGGCGACAACTCGCCAATGCGCCTTGGAGATTTCAGACTGCTTGTACACAAATGGGATTGTCGAATTGAAAAAACCACAAAAGAATGGGAAGTGCGAGACAACAAAGACAATTTGCGCGTAACCGGTTTTGCAAGTGTTCGCGGTCGTGAAGTCAAACGTTCATGGGTAAAGCGGTTCTTGAAATTGATTCAGGAAAAGCGAGCAAGTGATGAACAAAAGGAGGAACAGTGAATAAGAAGGCTATCGCCAAGACAGCAGTTCTTTACTGGTGCGAAGAAGATGAATGCTACTTGAAAGAATCTCCATTGTTCGATTCTGTGCTCGGTGTCGGTGACACACCACAAGAAGCTGCAAAAACATTCTCTGATCTTTTAGATGACGCTTACGAAGCTTACTTAGAGGGACGAGTACCCGGTTATTCAAGACCAGGACGTCCAGCAAAAGGTGGTGTTGCGTTAAATTCTGATGTCCGTCCAGAGACAAAGAAACGAATAAAGGAAATCGCCGAAGACTTCGAATGTTCCACAGGAGAAATTGTTGATTACCTGCTCTTTACTTGGGAGCACCGGGAAGGAGCTACAAAAGCACGCAATCAAAAGGCTCCCAACAAAGGACAGCTTGAAGAACTGAAGATCCGCGTTTCAACTTTGGAAATGAATCTCGATCGCCTGCTCAAGAAAGAATTTGCTGGCAGTAAATCACGCAAGAAAACAATTGCCTAGATAGAACAGCATTATGTAGTCTGCTTCACGATGTAATCAACGATTGCATCGACTTCGTTGCGCAAGACCACCGGCACAGCAAGCCCGAAACCAGCCTGCCTTGCGCGGTCGTCCTGAAATGCCTTGATTGCCGACATCACAAATCGATCATATTCGGATTTCGGATTCGCCAATCTATCGTTTATCTGATCAGGAGTTATTCCCCCAGGGATATTTTTCTTAAAATAGTCGTCCATCACCATCTTCCAGCCGACCCATGGATCTAAATTTCCATCATCCCATTGTCCATCGCCTCTAACGTGCGACTTCATCATCTCTACTGGTGGTCCCATATTTATCATTGCCAGCGTGCCATCTTGTCTGACAGCTAACGGACCAGTGCTTGTTTCACCAGTATATGGACCGCCAACGCATTGCCAGTGAATGCCATCGTTGTTTTGGCTCACCCAAGTATCGCCAGTGTGACTGGTGAACTGACAAATTTGTCCGTCATTATTGTAGGCAAAAGTATTCTGATGTCCATCGGCTCCTTTTAGACTCGTTAGATGTCCCTGATTATCGTAACTGTAATCAATAAGGTGATGACCATCTGCTGCTATCGTGCTCAGCGGACGATTTCCATGAGCCTTGTCTGTAACTACTGCTGATCCATCTGGTCTGTACTCAATGTGACCAGGTCTTTCTTCGACAGTGTATTGAGTTCGTCCATCTGGTGATTGGTGCCCAACCAACTCATAGTGCCTATTGCGATTGGTAAAAGGATTTGTGTCGTTGTTGATATCAGCATTCATATTTTTGACATTGTCTTTTTGATGCTGAACAACATCTGCCATATGTTGCTTAGCAGCTGCCAGTCTTTGCTGTTCGGCAGCCAGAGCCGCAAGTCTAGCAGCATCAGCTGCGGCTTGTTTAGCTGCATCAGCTGCGATCTGGGCTTGCTGTGCATCCCAGGCAGCGCGCAATTGAGCATCTGTTGGTTGCTGCGGTTGTTGTTGCTGGGCATCGAAAGGCGAGTTGGTGCCTGTCGGTCGACTTGTGTCAATTGGCTGTCCAGTGCCAGTCGGCTGACTAGTATCATGAGGTTGCTGTGTAGCACGCGAAAGCGATCTAGCTATTTTGTCGACCGGAATGTGATTATATCCGCCATGCGGTGGATAAATGCCTCCAGCATAAGGAATGTTCAGGTGACCACCATCGATGTAATTGCTGGCTGCGCTGAGTCCAACTTTAGCAATGGCTCCCAGAGCCCTTTTGAAGGAAAATTTCTCTTGAGCTTCATGTGAAAACTTTTCGCTGGACTGCCCGACATTAGCATCCGGAGCCTGATTGTTAATCTCTGCACGCTTGTCTGTCATAAGAAAGCCCCCAACCAGCAACTACCGCAAATCCTAGATCTACGTACCCAGCTAGTTTAATTATTAAATTAAACCTGTTATCTAAAGAGGCTTTGAGAAAGCCTTTTCCAGCTCTATCTCATCGCGAATTGGAGTTCCATAATTACCAAATTCAGGGATTGTCGGTTTCATCATGCGACTTTTGGCAATGGCATTTCTATGCACTTGCTTCACGCTATAGCCACGCTTTTCATAAAAGCGCAGTGCATCAACATTGTCGTTGGTTGTGACGAGCCATAAGCGACGGCAATCAGTAGCTTGGGCAACAGCTTCAACGGCAGCGAGGAGTTGAGTTCCTATCGAACGCTCACGAATTAGCGCATCGATTGTAACTAGTTCACACTCACTACTAGAAATGAAGTAAGTAGCAAGCCCAACAAGCTCCTTGCCACTAAGAGCAATGAAGCCAGGCAACTTCGCAGGCTCATGCAAGACTCCGCGACTGACCACAGTCGTGCCGCCGAAAAGTTCATTAGTCCTTTCGGCCACGCAATTGCGATATTTGTCCGAGAGTGGCTCAATTACGGAATTCATATCATTTCACCGTGAATATCAATTCTATCAGCACGCCCGTTACACAATGTAAGCTTGGTCGCATAATCGGGCATAGCTAAGTCAGGTTAGACATACCCAAAAAACTGGAGGCATAATGCGAGCTAGAATCTTGCCAATAATTGCGCTTTTGTCATTAACCATCAACATACAAATGCCTGTGCAGGCACAAACACAGGTCGTCGTCGTCAAAGACACATTCCCTGGTGTTGGAAGCATCGAACAGTGGCAGTCATCCAAACCCGAATTCCAGGCCGGTATGGCTGATATGAAAGTAAAGCAATATCAACGAGCCATCGAGCATTTTAATGCCGCCATTACCCTTTATCCTTACGACCACAAATATTTCTATCATCTAGGACGCGCCATTGAGGCATCCGGCGGCAAGATGGAAGACGCAGAATCTGCTTACCGTAAGGCTCTCAGTCTAAGATCAAGCGACTGGAAATCCTGGCATCGCTTATCCAGCGTCTTATACGTGCAGAAGAAATATTCAGAAGCACGTGATGCCTTGGGCAGTGCATTGCAATTAGATGTGCCCCCAAATGACCGTGCCAAACTCGTCACCGAACTTGCTACGGTAACAAGTATGATGAGCGGCGGTCGCAGCCTTGATGTACAGCCATTAAGTGATATAGACGAATCAGACTAGTTGATTGTGCCAAACTGTCTCAAGATCTAACAAAAGGGAACTTCTCCTCCCATACAGCATCGAAACTTCCTGAGCCCAGGAGGTTTAAATATGAAGAGATTAGCTTGGTTCACCTTAAGTACAGCAATGTTTGTTTCCGTGCTGAGCATGCCGCAGGTTGCTCAAGGACAATCAGTGTATGTAGATCTTGATGGTAGAACGCACTACCGCAGTCCTTATTACCGCGACAACTTTAGACGCAGAGCGTACGTAAATCCATACTATCGCCGCGATAATGGATTACATAGAGGCTGGTACAAACATCACAACAGATGGGATAGGGAGGCTTATTGGGATAGAAGACATCGTAGATGGTACTAATTATCAGCCGCCAAAATAGAGGTATATTTCAATCGCCTTGACATAAGCAACCCAAGTAATTGTTTCTCGTTTAGACTAGTTCTTTAGGGGATTCAAATTCCAATGGAATCAAGCATTGAAAGAGAGCTGACTAAGTCCTGCCCTACCTGCGGCTCGGACTTTCCTGGCATAAATGACACCTGCCCCTTGGACGGCACCAAGCTGCAGCTGAAAGACTCGCTCATCGGCACTACGCTGGCCGGGCGCTATAAAATCTTGTCCAAGATTGGACGCGGCGGCATGAGTGTAGTCTATAAGGGCCAGCACCTGCTCATGGACCGCATCGTGGCAATTAAAATGCTGCATGCAGACTTAATAAGCGACCCTGTTACTATCAGCCGCTTCCAGCAGGAAGCAAAGGCTGTAAGTGCGCTTACTCACCCTAATGTCATTTTGGTTTTTGACTTTGGTCTTTCATCGCAAGGTTTACCTTATCTAGTAATGGACTACCTGCAGGGGGAAAGCCTGTCCGATATTGTCAAACAACAGAAGCATCTACCAGTAAAACGCTGCGTAGAAATTTTCACGCAAGCCTGCGACGCGCTCACACATGCCCACCACAAGAACATCATCCACCGAGACATTAAGCCGGCAAATATCATGCTCACCGTTGATGAGGATGGACATGAGATAGTCAAAGTGGTCGACTTTGGAATTGCCAAAATGCTTCCGCGTGATGGAGAAGAGGCAGTGAAGCTCACGCAGACTGGAGAAATTTTCGGCACACCGCTGTACATGAGCCCTGAACAAATCCTGGGCAGACAACTTGATGTGCGCTCTGACATTTATTCACTGGGTTGTGTGATTTACGAAACACTAACAGGTCGTCCGCCATGCCTCGGAAGCAACGCCGTCGACACCATGAACAAACACCTTGTTCAGGAGCCTCCGCATTTTGCCGATGCCCTTCCTGAAGAATATATTCCTGAAGCAATCGAGGCTGTTGTTTGGAAAGCGCTTGCCAAAGAGCCTGACAAACGTTATCAAACAATGGCAGAGTTCAAGGAAGACCTACTAATTGCCGGAGGACCTACAGACTGGAAAGACAGTCACGGAAAAGCTCCGACATTGAGAGCAACAGGCTGGCAGCCACCTGTAAGCAAAAAGCAACTTTACGCCGGCATTGGAGCCGGAGTCCTAGCAGGTATTTTGCTCATAGGCTGGGCTATGCTTTCACCTCAAGGTCCATATCAACAGAGCCTAGCCAGCAAGCGTTGGCAAGAATTGACGGACGAGTCGGAAAAGGCCGTGCAGGAATATGACTTCAATAAAGCGATTCGCTCGACTGAGCAAGCTGTAATTGAAGCAAAAAAACTTGGAATTACAAACGAAAAATTGGGCGACAGCTTGCATGACTTAGGTGCTTTGTACAGGCTGACAGAAAACTATAAGAAAGCAGAGAAATGTTTGTTTGACAGCCAGCAAATTCGCGAACGACTCAATGGTCCCGAAAGCCCAGAAGTGGCCGATTGTCTGGACAATCTAGGTGCCATTTACCGCAAGCAAGGCAAATTCAAGCAAGCGGAAGACTTCTTCACAAGATCACTAACAATAAAATCTAAAGATGGCGAGCCAGACGATGAATCTGCTGCAGTGACTCTCAACAGTCTCGGCATGCTTCATTCTGCAACAGGCAAGTACGCACAGGCGAAAGACGAATACAGCCGCGCCCTGAAAATCAGAGAAGCCACTCTTGGTGCCAACAATCCAGCTACTGCCGATATTTTGACCAACCTGGGACTGTTGTACCAGCGCCAAGACAAATATATTGAAGCCGAGGCGATGTACAAAAAGGCAATTAGCGCATACGAAACTCAAGGGCCCAACGACATAAGTCTTGACGAACCATTGAGAGACTATGCAGATCTACTTAGAAAGACAAGTCGTTTTCCTGAAGCGGAAGCTGTAGAAAAACGATTGGCGCAAATTGAAAATGCTAATCGTCCGCAGGGGAAATAAAATGCCTCGCATTTTGCTCGTAGAAGATCACGATGATCTAAGAGCGATGATGCACGAGCGCTTGCTTAAGGAAGAGTACCAGGTCAATGTTTTCGATAATGGACTAGATGCATTTCAATGCCTGCAAAAGACGACTTTTGATTTGCTTATACTCGACTGGGAATTGCCCGGCATGTCCGGCATTGACATTCTCAAAAACTTTCGAGACGCCGGCGGAACGACTCCTGTTTTGATGCTCACCGGCAGAAAATTGATGGAAGACAAAGAGGCGGGTTTCGATGCCGGCGCCGATGACTATTTAACAAAACCGTTTAATCCCAAGGAATTTTCCATGCGCATTAAGGCGCTCATTAGGCGGCGACAACAACCAAAAGGCACTTTGCATTTTGAAAACGGCGCCATTATTGCCGAGAAATACCAAATCATCTCGATAATAGGAGAAGGCGGCGTCGGTATGGTTTACAAAGCGCACCACAAATTTCTGGACAAACTTGTTGCACTTAAGCTTTTGCGTCCAGAATATGCCACCGATCAAGTTGTGGTGGCACGTTTCAAGCGAGAGGCTCAAGCAGTGGACAGCTTGAAACACCCAAACATAGCCACGGTGCACGACTATGGAGTTCTCAGTGATGGTCGACCATTTATGGTGATGGATTTCATTGAGGGGCGCACTCTATATAATCTGCTTGTGTTGAATCAAAGGCTGGAAGTGCGTCGCGCGATAAATATATTTGTAAAAGTCTGCGATGCATTATCTTACGCTCACGATCATGGCGTTATCCATCGCGATCTCAAACCCAGCAACATCATGCTGTCTGAAGAAAACGGCGAAGAGATACCAAAGCTGCTTGATTTCGGAATTGCCAAATTACTTGATACCTCACAGCAATTGACTCGCACCGGCGAGTTTTGCGGCAGCCCGCTGTATGTAAGTCCTGAGCAGTGCACAAGCAGCAAACAAGATCAGCGCGCGGATATTTTTTCACTAGGCTGCGTGATATGCGAGACTCTTACCGGCGAAGCACCATTTCATGGCGAAACCGTCATGGAAACCATTCACAAGCGTTTGCATGAAAGACCGCCCCACTTGATGGATCTAAATCCGGAAGCGCATATTCCGCCCTTGCTCAACGACATCGTGAGAAAGACGCTTGAACTCGATCCGATGAATCGTTATCAATCGATGGACGATCTTAAAACAGATTTGCAATCTGTACTTACTTCGTTGTAAGAGCTGCTTCGCGTCCGCGGCGCTCATTGACAGTCGTAAGCATTATCAAACCGATGATGAAAAATGCTGCTGTGCTGGCAATAGCCATGCGGTGATTACCGGCGCTCAAATATGTAATAAGCCCATAGCTGATGGGTCCAATTATGGCTGCTGTTTTCATTGCCAATCCCCAGAGACCAAAAAATTCACCGGCTCTATCAGGAGGTGAAAATTGTCCAACCAGAGCGCGTCCGACAGAATAGCTTGAACCCATAGCAACGCCAATTAGATTTGCTGCTACCCAAAACATTGTTTTATCGGTGGTGACAAAAGTCATCAAAATAGCTATACACCAAAGCACAAGTGTGATTGCCAGAGTTGGTTTTGAACCAAGCTTGTCTTGAACAAAACCAAATGCAAATGCTCCAATAGCTGCAGTTAGATTTACCAGCAAAATCATAATGATGGTTTCATTCAACTTGAAGCCCATCACTTGTTGCGCATAAACGGCCGCTAAGACAACAACCGTAGCTGTTCCACTTGAATAGACTAGAAGCGTGGCTAAAAACCGGAACAAGTCTTGAAAATGACGAGCATGATTCATGGTCTCTTTCAATCTTATAAATCCATGCTGCCAAAGGCTCTGTCCTTGCGGCAAGTGTTGCTCAACAGCACGCTCTTTCAACCACAAAAATATCGGTACGGAAAAGACAGCGTAAATGGCAGCAACAATTATCATAGTCATCGGCACAAATTGTGCTTCTGTTTGTCCCATTGACTGAGCCCAGCTAACGTATGCCAAGCAAAGTCCCAAAACAAGCAGGCAACCTAGGTGGCTAGCCATACAACCATAGGCTGATGTGCGTCCCATTTTTTCAGTCGTGGAAATTTCAGGCAAAAATGCCGCGATCATATCTTCAGCCGTGGCGCACATCAAACATGCAGCAATGAGAAGACCTGAAGCAAGTACGACTGTTCCTGGAGCTGTCAGAGAAAGAAGCGCGGTGAATATTACCCCACCTATTGTGGCGACTAGAAGAATTTTCTTTTTCGCTGCGCTGTAGTCAGCAAGTGCACCTAAAGCCGGAGCGCTGGCAACGACAAAGAGATTGGCTACAGCAATTACCAATGTCCAGAGAAGTGTGGAAGTGCCTTGATCAAAGCCGGCACCTTTAGCGATCACATTTACAAAAAATGCATTGAATACCGCCGTCAGCACAACTGCGGAAAAACCTGAGTTGGCAAAGTGATATATCACCCAGGCAGAGATTTCACGAGGCGATGCCGCGTCCTTTCCTGAATGAGTAATCGGAGCGCTCAGTCGTTCTTCCACAAGCATTGTTTCTTCCTCTAAAGGCAACGCCTATATGTTATCGGAAGTTCGCATGCTTTTTATTCGATTTTATTCTATGAGTTGCTTTCACCGCTAATTTAATGCGTGTTATATCCTGTTATATATGGATCACGCCCTTTTCTATAAGCAATATATTCGACCACTGCTTTTCAAGCTCGATTCGGAGTCCGCACACAGACTGGCGCATGAAGCTGGACACTTGGCAGGCTCCTTATTTCCGCTGTTTGCAAATGACCTCAAATATCAAGGTACGGACCTTTCAGTAAATCTTGCCGGCACCAAACTGGAAAATCCAGTCGGGCTAGCTGCCGGCTTCGACAAGAACGGCTTGTTGGCATCGATGCTTGGAAACATTGGCTTCGGGTTTGCGGAAATTGGCTCCGTCACCGGCAAGCCAAGCGCAGGCAATCCCAAACCGAGGCTCTTTCGTTTGGTCGATGACGAGGGATTGATCAACAGATTAGGACTAAACGGAGATGGAGCTGAAGTTGTTGCGCAACGGCTTAAAACAACAAATCTCTCATTACCAATCGGCATAAACATCGCAAAAACAAACGACCCTTCGATAAAAGGTGATCTCGCCGTCGAAGATATTCTCCACAGCTTCAAAGCCGTAAAAGATCTGCCTGCTATTTACGTGACGATTAATGCCAGTTGTCCAAATACCAAAGAAGGAATACTGGAAGAGAAAAAACAACTTGGCACTATCTTTTCGGAAGTGCAAAAATTGAACTTAGGAAAATTGCCTTTGTTTGTCAAATTGTCACCAGACAGCAGTGACGAGTTGTTGCACGACATGGTGGAAGAATCTATCGGCAACAATCTTGCCGGTTATGTCTGCGGTAACACGACAACAACACGCAAGTCTCTGCGCAGTAATTCTCAAATGATCGAACAGATTGGTACAGGTGGATTAAGTGGACGTCCACTAAAAGACTTGGGATTGTCTTTGTGCCGTCGCATCGCGAAATTGAAAGACGCCAATCAAACAATTATTGGCGTAGGTGGAATATTTTCAGGACAAGATGCTTTTGATTACATTGCCGCCGGTGCAACTGTTGTAGAAATCTATACCGGGTTAATTTATGAAGGGCCCACATTGCCGAAACAAATTTGCGAAGAGTTGTCGGCATTGCTCAAATCGCAAGGGATGTCCATAACAGAGGCAATCGGATCAGAAGGCAGAATAAAAGCATGAAGAATCTGCTGAAAATTCTTGTCTGCTTAAGTGTGCTGATGGTTCCTCAGGCATCCATTGCAGAAGAGTGGCATGAAGCCATAAAACTGAATTTTGCCATTGATGAAAAAGATTGGGAATTAGGTTGGTCAAATAAATCGAGCGAAGTCTACATCCTAGAATTCGTGCCTAAAGGACAGAACGTCGAGAACTGGAAGGAACTCATCACTTTTGAGTTTTATCCGGGATTGCAGGAAAAGATAAATTGCGAAGAGTTTGCTGCCGGCTTTATCAAACAAATTAGAAAGAAAGAGCCAAACGTAAAAGTCATGTATTACCTCAACAAACCAAACGATGTAATTGTCGAATGGGTTCTCAATGGCTCCAAAGAAGACCCCGACCAAGACGAAATGGATCGCATCATCCTCGGCGAGCAAGGCATACACATGGTGCACTACGTCAAAAAAACTCAATTCCTGAGCGAAGCCGAACGCACCAAATGGCTAGACTTCCTCAAGTCCGCGACATTGGTTAAAGAATAGCCCCCTTTGTCATTTCGAGCGGAGGGCGCAGCCCGAAGTCGAGAAATCTTCCAGCAGCGATGCGAAGTTCGAGTCGTAAGACTTGCTACTCGTTTAACGGTTTTACATAAAATTCGTCAGCCAGGTACAAGCTCGCAGCTACAACCGGCACGGCAACCAAGGCGCCCATTACACCCATCAGTGATGCACCGATTAAGATGGCAAAGAGAATAATTACCGGATGTACGTCAACAGCTTTACCAAGCAATTGCGGCACAATGATATTACTTTCCACCCACTGCTCAAGCACAAATAGACCAATTGTCATTAATCCCAACATCGGGTCCTGATTGAAAGCAACCACTACAGCAAAAGACGCCGTCAGCATGGAGCCAACAAATGGCATCAAATTGAGCACGCCGGCTAACGCGCCAAGCACAAGCGCATAATGCACTCCTAAAAGACTCAATCCCGTGCCAAGGAATAAGCCGACGCAAATACTTACTAGAATTTGTCCGCGTACATATCCGCCCATGCAATTACCGAGAGGCACAATTAAAGATGCAGCTCTCTCACGACGATGTTTAGGCAGCCAGGACAATAGTCCTTTCCATATTTGATTGGCTTCAATTACAAAATATGCTGTCAAAAACAGAATAAGAATGAAGCTAAGCATTAGTCCGACAAGACCAGTCGTCAAACTCAATGTCTGCTTGACCATCTTCAAGACAGGATCACGAAAGTCGGTCCACTCAAGGGACAATGCATCCGGCGTCTGTCCAGCCATCGTAAGCAATTGGTTGTACCAAGTTGTCAGTCCGGCCATCTGGTGCGGAACATTCTCATACAATTGAGCAGCTTGCTCCCAGAGAGCTGGTGCCAGAAAATACGCAAGCGCCGCGTAAACAAGTCCGAAACCCATATAGAGCAGGACAATTGTCACAATCCGCGGTATTCCTCTTTTTTCAGCCCATTCGGCAACAGGAGCAATTCCGGCAGCCAGAGTAATAGCAATCAAAAGGTTGACTATCAGACCGCGCATAACGTAAATGAATATCAAGGACAGCAATATGCCAAAGAACAAAAATACGGGAAAGGCTTGTCTCCAGTGGTCCTTAACTTCTTTGACTACGCTCATTGACTACTCCGCAACATTAATCGTAATAGGTTCACTCGGGAATCCAATCATCGAACCGTTTGCATCCAGAGCAATTATACGCATTTGATGCACACCTTTCGAGTTCAAAACTTCCTGCGGCAAATCAACTACGCCCTTTACTCCTTTTATTTCCCAGTCGTTCATCGACGTAGATTGGGCAGACAAAGGCATATATGCGTCAATTTCTGCTTCACCATTTGCTTCTGCCGTGACTCCTGGCTTGGTCGCATACAACTTAATCAATTCGGCGTTAGGAATTTCCGAGACGTCATAGGTCAGCTGCAATTTCTCACCGAATCTGACTGTATGCATCCAGGCAGACACTACATCAGTTACTCCAATAAGGCTGAGCTTCGGTACTGTTGTTGCATCGCTGCCAATAGTCAATGACTTCAAGTCGACATGATAATCACCTGGTTTAAAGGACAAACCGACCTTTTCTATATTTCCAGCTAAAGTCCATGCACGATAACGCCCGATCCACAGCACGTAATGTCCTCGTTGCCCATGCATTATTGGTGCTTCGTGGATTTTGCTGTCACCTGCTACTTGCCAGGCAAGCGAAACCTTGCCGCCCAAACAAGCCGAACAACCTACGGCATCTTCCTTGCTAAGGTCGGCAATGACGACACTTGCCTTTGTAGGATCAAGTCCTTTTACAGGCAACCACATGATCAACCCGCTAGCAGATGGATAGACCTTTGCCGAATCAGCCGTCCTTTCAATGCATGGAACGACAGTCGACATCAAATGCCATGACTTAGCATCAGCCAAGATGGTATTTGCAGGATCAAGAGCTAAACCTTTGACGCCGTTAGCAGCAAAGTCAAATTTGTAATCGGTTGTTCCATTAGATCTTTCGGTCCAAGGCACAAATGCTCCATTGGATTGGTTCCAAATCATGGCTCTGGTGACCGCTTTATTTTTCAACAACGTCTTAAATTGTGTCGGCCAGATAAAGTCGTGACTGCCCGAGATTACAGGTTCGACTGTAATCAGTTTCTTACTATAGTCCTTATCGCTAACAGGTTGCTGAGCCATAAACGACAAATACTGTGGTCTAGTTAAAAGTCCGGCACCAGAATAGTCACGGGGAATATCCAGCAACAAAACGCGCGAACCCTCAGGGGTTTCAGCGGCCAACTTTATTACTTGCGAATGTAGTCCCGACATCAACTTACCTGCACCAATCCAAGGTTCAAGATTCGCTTGCAGCAAAATGCCCCAGCAAAGGAAAATAACAGATAGAGCCACCGCCCCTACAAGCGTCATCAGTCGGGCAACTCGCTTACTCAAAACATCAATAGCCGGCAATGCCGCCAACGCAAATAACATACAAAATGGTGCAGACGACAGAAAGAACAGACGGCTACCGACAAGATTGGGATGAATATGCCAGACCTGAAACGTCGGCAAAATTAGAACTACAGCCCAAGCAAATAAAAATAGAAATGGTCGAATTGAAACCGAACGCACAATCAATCGACTCAACAACAAAAGAGCAACTAGTCCATAGCAAACATAGAGTGCCGGAATAACCCATGTTGCAATTGCAACTTCTTCATTGATAGGAACAAATAGCTTGAGAAGAGTGGCTTTATCTAAAAAGACTCCGACGATACTCAAGAGACCGTCAGCACCCAACGTTTCGTAACCACCAATAACCGTACTTAGAAGTAAAGTTCTGATGATGCTGAGCGTTACCAATACTACAAAGTAAGTCCCAACAAACGTCATTCTATTTAGAGTTCTGGTTGTCCTGCTGCGAACCATCAAAAGTTCATACAGTGCAACGGCGACCGGCAAAGTAACCGCCATTTCCTTGCTGGCAAACGACAATACGAAGCAACCCAGTGAAAGCCAAAAATACGGTTTTTCATGCAGCAAGCGAAAACGTGTGTAGAAAAACAGCGAAGCAAAGTAAAAAACACCGCACAACAAATCAACACGCCCAATAGCCCAAGCAGTTGCTTCCGGGTGCAAAGGATAAACGGCAAACAACAATCCGGCCCACAGTGCCGCTACAGCACCTAGCCTGTTGCCGTAGGCTCCAGTCAATTCCAAGGTGGTAAGTCCGACAAACAGAGCACAAAGAGCAAACAAAATAGTATTGGTCAAGTGAAAACCAAAGGCGTTAGCTCCCCAAATTAGATAGTCAATGAAAAACGAAGTAGAGGACAGTGGTCTATAACATCTCATGATGTCCGAACCGGCCCAGTTGCCGTAGAAGTTATGAACAAAATCACCCCAGTCACCATGAGCTGCACGTGCGACATAATCCAGATGCAAAAAATCATCCAGCAGAAATCCAACATGCAAGGTCGGCGCATAAACAATGAAGCAAGTGACAATAGCCAGCACCGCTCCGACTATCATTTGCACCTTAGACGTCCGCAAATCCAAAGTGGCTTTTTCCAGCTCAAACTCAGTTTTCTGTTGTTCTAATTGACTCACTTAATTAGTCCTTACTGGATTTACTTGTAAATTAATCGGATCGGATACATAGCCCAAAACCTTACCGCTAGCATCAATTGCAGCGATGCGTACTTGGTAATACGCCGCTATCGGCAAGCTATTTGGATCTATCTCAAAACTTCCTTTGACTTTGCCCAGACGCCATGTTTTCAAACTCTTATCCGATAAGGCTTGGTCTCTCAACTGTCCTGTGTAGTGCTCAAACCAACTATCCGGTTTCGATATTTCCACAGCAACGTCTTTGGCGTGAGCAATTGAAGACGCGTCGTAATTAAATAAAGCCTTGCCCTGAGGAATTCGATAAGCGCCTTCAATATCAAGTCGAACTGTGGCATCATCAGGAATAAGGCAAGGTATTTCCGATTTGCCTTGTTTTAAACCAAGCCTATTAATAGTCGCACCTTCCGGCACATCAATTCTCAGTCGCGATATATTGCCGGACATTACCCAGCTTTTGTGCTCCGATACATTGAATCGATAACTATGCGCTTTACCGTCAGCTTCTAATGCGAGAGTCAATCTTCGTCGTGGCAAGAAATTATGTTCCGCCTCGCTATTCCAATAAAGCGACAGCAATGCAGGCTTCTTGCTCTTGCGCACAGTCACATCTAGATCTACGAAGTCAACAGCTGCAGGAGCAATTTCCATTTCCGGCGAAACAACAAACATATCTTTTTCCGGCGACAACGAAGTCAACTTGGTGCTTGCAAAATTCATATCTCCGGAAGCTAACTCTAAATGCACAGGCACCAGCGCATTTCTTTCGCGATCCCATGAATAGAAGTCGTATCCTTCCGGATTCTTCTCGATCATCTGTCTCAATCGAGAGACTATGAATATCTCCGAATCGCCATAAGTCATCGGTTCAAAAGTAACTACCCTATCGGAAATACCGGGAGACGTTAAAGGTGGCTGCAAGAGTATCCACAACATAGCAGCGTTATACAACTCATGGGCTCCACCCACACGTTGCGGCAAGTTTAAGAGAACAAGCTTCTTTTTCGGATCAAGATCCTCAACACGCCTTTCTAACTCATGCCGCAAGGCTCGCACTTCTCTACCTGCTGCAACCCACGGCTTGTTATTCCCCTGCGCAATCTGTACAAAGCAAACAACAAACCCAGCAAGCAAGAAAACACCTATGGACTGAGCAATCCTCGTCACTTTGCCTTGTAGGGGCGCATTGCATGCGCCCTTTTCCAAATCCACCAACGGATAAACAAGTAAAACCAACAACAACGCCAAAGGCGCCGTCCCCATGTAAATAAACCGACTACTCTGCAAATTATCCGTCAAGTTGAATACTTGATACGTCGGAATCATCGAAAGCACAAACCACAAAATCGCAAAAGGAATGAATCTCGTTATGCCATTCTGCTTAAAGCTGAATATTAATCTCAATAGAACCGCCGCACCGCTCATGACATAGAGATTCATCAGCAACTTTCGCAACTTATCAAAAGACGAAAACACTGAGGCATCAAAAGGAAACAGCACGCGCATAGCAGATCCATCAAGAAACATCCGCTTGTAGAACGACCCACTAAGTCCCTCGCCGATGGAGCCCATATATCCGCCTGCAACTGTCCCCAGCGACAATGTCCTAACTACCATAAATCCGCCGAGCATCGCCCAGAACATCCAGGTATCGCATGCGGCTTCCTTCACACGTCCAATCCAGTTCTTTGTATCCCGCGAATGCGCCAACAACACATAAACGACTAACGTCGGCGGCAAAGTAACAGCCATCTCTTTTGACAGCAAAGCAAGAACAAATGCCACCAGACTAAACCAAAGATATTTTTTGTTTCTATCTTGATACCAGCATATAAACAACCAAAACGCCGCAAGATAAAACGCCGTGCAAACACCATCAACGCGGCCGATTATCCAACTAACAACTTCGGCATGAAGGGGACATGCTGCAAAAATTGCCGCCGCAAAAAATCCAACTGTTGTAGCCTGCCGCTCGCCGAATTCTCTCAGCATCCTGCGCGTAAGTAGAAATAGAAATATCGAAGATGCACACTGATACAACGTATTTGTCAGGTGATATCCAAGTGGATTTACTCCCCAAAACAAATAGTCCAATGCCAGAGTCAAAGAGATAAGCGGTCTATAGAATTGCGTGCCCTGAGTTTGCAGCCAATTGGTATAAAAGTTTTGCCATAAAAGCTCAGGATGCCCTGAAAACACTCTGCTCAAATAGGCAACATGTATATAGTCATCGGCGAGATAGTAGCCACCAAGAGTCCTGCCGAAGCAGACGAAATTGATAGCTATCAAAGCTGCCATTAACAACAATGGCAGCCAGAGCCTCTTGATCTCCCCATTTTGGGTATTTGTAGACAAGAATGTCTCCCTTTCGCCCCTATTTTCGCAGCAAATGAGGGCTGACAATGGCTCAAAACAGCCAAAATTGCCCCAGAACAGCCGATCTTCAATTATACTAATGTCATAAAATGATTTGGCTTGGTTTAACAACATGTCAGGGAGAAATAGTCATTAGTAGCAGCGAACTCAAGTTTCCAGATGGCTTCCTATGGGGTGTCGCAACCTCACATTTCCAGGTTGAAGGCAACCCAAAGGAAATGGCTGGCCGCTTGTCGGACTGGTCAATGTGGACTAATTGCGACGGCAAGATAATCGATCAATCGAATGCCGACAGAGCATGCGAATTTTTCTATCGCTACAAAGACGACCTTGCACTTTGTCAAAACATGAACATGAACGCCTTTCGCTTGAGCCTAAATTGGGCGGCGCTCATTCCATTGCCTGGTGCATCACTCGATCGCGAGATGGTCGACTATTACAAAAAGGTTTTGACGGAAATTCGAGCCAAAGGAATGAAATCCTTTGTCAGCCTTTTCCATTTTTGCTTACCTAATTGGTTAGCCGACATTGGCGGCTGGACCAATCCAAAAACGGTTCGTGAATTTGCAAGATTCGCCGAACTCTGTGCTCAAGAATTTGGCGATCTAGTTGATTTTTGGATTACCATCAACGAGCCTTTGGTTTATGCCTATCAAAGTTATATTGCCGGAGTTTGGACACCTGGCTATGAAGGCGACTTTCTACTCGCCTTTAAGACAATTCGTTCAATGCTTGAAGGGCATGCTGCTGCCTATCATGAAATTCACAGCAATGTAAAAGACGCGCAAGTAAGTTTTGCTATTCACTGGCGGATCTTCTCAGCACGCAATCCAATTAATCCTCTCGATCAGTTTGCACGTTATTTGCGCAATCATGTCTTCAACCACATCTTCTTACTGGCAATTCGAGAAGGGCGTCTAATTTTCCCGTTTCCAATTAATTGCGAGCGCGTAGTTCAAAGCATAAGTGGACCAATCACCGGATTGAAGGATTCGATGGACTATATTGGCCTCAATTACTACACGCATGAGACTTGTGAATTCCAATGGGCTTATCCACCGGACTTTTTCGGTCAGCAAGCTGAGACTCACAAAAATGCCAAGACTGGACTTGGTTGGGAAATATATCCCCAAGGTCTGTATGACGTGCTCACCAAAGAGTTGCCTGAATACAGCGTTAATTCACAAGGTAAGCAACTGCCGACGTATATTACAGAAAATGGCATGGCAACCAAGTTTCCAGCGCACATGATAGATGGTGATTGGTCTCTCAATGACACTGAGCGCGTCAATTTCTTGACCGAACACATCAAAGCAATGCATCGCGCCATTGCCGATGGCGCCAACGTGAAGGGTTATTTGCACTGGTCGCTTCTCGATAATTTTGAATGGGCCGACGGATTGGAAGCACGATTTGGACTGGTTCGCGTGGCATTTCCTACTCAGGAAAGAACCATGCGTGAAAGTGCAAAAGTCTACGCGGAGATTGCTCGCAATAATGGACTGGGCATGCAAATGCTCCAAGGCAGTGAACGAGCGGTTACCTCCAATACATAGAGCGGAGTCTAAATTGAAAAAAGTACAATTGCTCGCATTAGCCCTTTTGCTAGTGCCCCTAGTAAATGCTACCTTACCAACTTCAGCTGAAAACAGCGCAGCTGAAGATATTGCCGAAGCCCAAAAATCCATTACGAATCCTGTAAAGGCAACTCTTGTATCTGAAAGCAAGGAGATACAAGCAGGTGAGCCTTTCACACTTGCCGTGCAGTTGAACATGCAGCCGGGCTGGCACACTTATTACAAAGATCCAGGCGAATCCGGACTTGCCACATCAATTGACTGGACATTGCCTAAAGGTTTTTCAGCTAGTCAAATTGAATGGGAAAAACCAACAAAATTTGTCGAAGCTGGTGTTACTACATATGGATATCAGAAGAAAACAGTATTAAGAACAAAAATTACGCCGCCAGCACAATTAAAGGATGGCGAGCCTTATTCATTCACAGCCAAAGTCAAATGGCTTTCCTGCAAAGAAATTTGTTTACCAGGCAAAGCCGAGTTAAGCCTTTCAATTAAAGCAGCAGCCAAAGCACCAACTGTAGCCACTCCGCAAAAGTCAGCCGGCAATAGCTCTCACTCCATGGATAAAGAGCCACCTCCTCCGACTATTTCTTCTGTTGAAAGACATAACGTATCAACGGGGACAACATCTGAGCAAAGCACCAACTTCTTCACTTATATTGCTTTTGCTTTTATAGGAGGCTTCTTACTGAACCTCATGCCCTGCGTATTGCCTGTTATTTCAATAAAGGTACTGAGCTTACTAGAACAATCACGCGATGAGCCCAAGGAAATTCTCAAGTCGGGACTGATTTTTTCTTCGGGCATTATTGCCTCGTTTATGTTTCTTGCCGTTCTTGTTTTGGCACTGAAGAGTTTTGGACAAAGTATCGGCTGGGGATTTCAATTTCAACATCCAGCATTTCTCATCGCCATGTCCACTGTTGTGCTTGTATTGTCGCTCAGCCTAATGGGTCTGTTTTACGTCTCAGCGCCAACACAAGCACAATCGGGAGTTGACCGCGTTGCCAATCGGGAAGGCGCGCTTGGCACATTCGGCAAAGGTGTACTCGCAACCCTGCTTTCCACACCATGCACAGCACCCTTTCTCGGCACTGCAATTGGTTTTGGCTTTTCACAACCTGCTTGGGTTTTACTAACAATATTTTTCGTTGTGTCCTTAGGCATGGCTTCACCCTACATACTTCTGACAGCTCAACCAAAATGGATGTGCTACCTGCCGAAGCCTGGACCCTGGATGGAACAATTCAAAGAAGCAATGGGCTTTCTGCTTTTAGCAACAGTTGTCTGGCTCTTATCCGTTCTTGGACAACAGGTTGGACTCATTGGCGTTCTAAATACATTGGCTTTCCTATTGGCTGTGTCATTTGCTACCTGGATAACAGGCAGATTTATCAATTTAAGTTCATCGTCAAAGCGTAAATTCACGACATGGGCAGTTGCTCTGGCAATTTGCGCGGGCGCCTATCAAATTTTCCTACCTGCCGTATTCCAAGCCGCCAATTCCAGCACTACTGAGACAGCAACTCTAGAAGAAGAAAACGGAATTATCTGGATGCCCTACAAGACAGAGTTGCTGGACAAAATGCTACGTTCAGGCAAAACAGTTTTCCTGGATTTCACTGCCGACTGGTGTCTTACCTGTAAGGTAAACGAGAAAACTGTTATTGCCACGAAGCCAGTTATCGACAAATTCAAATCACTTGGTGTTGTAACCATGAAAGCAGACTGGACGAAACAGAATCCGGACATTGGTGCCCTTCTGCAGCAATTTGGTCGCTCCGGGGTCCCGCTCTATGTAATTTTCCCTGGAAATGATCCTGAACATCCAATTGTGCTGCCTGAAGTTATTACTCAAAGTCTAGTTTTAGAGAAGCTCGATTTAGCCGGCAAGAGCAAGTCCTAAGCAACAATTGGTAGTTTCTCACTTGACCGTTTCTACGTCCTCACTTAAGATGAGTCTCCCTGTGCGGAATGATGTAATGTCTACAAATCAAACAATTCAAGCACCAGTGGCGGCTTTCACAGCCGGTAATTTCGTTTGCGATCGAGATAATAACAACTCGGATAATGACCTCTGGCGTCAGGTTTTGCAGTCGGAATTACTTTAGTTATATAAATAGCAAAGTATAAGTTACAGACCGCAAGACCTACGGGTCTTGCGGTTTTTCTTTTGGAGAAGAGTTATGGAACCTGAATCGATACGAACCAGTGAAGCTAAGCTGCACATTGGCAAAGAAGTGACTGTAAAAGGTCACGTTCATGCCGTGCGCAAGCTTGGCAATTTAGCCTTTCTGGTACTTCGCGATTCAGATGGTCTTCTGCAAATCGTTGTTGAAAATCCCGAGCAATTGGAAACAATTGCAGAACTTGGATTGGAATCAACAATTGCCGTTGCAGGCAAAATTCAAGCTCAACCAAAGTCAGCAAGCGGCGCCGAAATGTTGCTTTCCAGTATTAAGATCATGTCGAAATCAGCAGGACCACTACCGGTTGAAATCAACAAAGAAAGTAAACTTGAATCACTGTCGCTTTCTGCCATGCTGGACTATCGTCCATTGACGCTCCGGGCGCCATCCATACGCGCCATATTTAAAATAGAAACTGAAATTGTCAGGGCATTTCGCGAATTTCTAACTAAAGAGAAATTCGTGGAAATTCATTCACCAAAAATTGTTGCGACAGGAACTGAAGGTGGTGCGCAATTATTCACAGTCGACTACTTTGGCGGGAAAGCTTATCTTGCCCAAAGCCCTCAGTTTTACAAGCAAATGATGGTGGGTGTATTTGAGCGCGTATTTGAAGTTGGTCCTGTTTATCGTGCCGAAGAACATGAAACCTCGCGCCACTTAAACGAGTACATAAGCATGGACTACGAGATGGGCTTCATCGAAAGCGAACAAGATGTAATAAACCTGGAGGTAAAACTTCTCCAGCATATCTTTGCGAGCTTGCAAGAACACTGCGCGGAGGAACTCAAGTTATTACAAGCAAAGGTTCCGGAGATAAAACATATACCTCAAGTAACTTTGGCAGAAGCCTTTTCTATACTTACAGAAAAACTCGGCTGGAAGCCACAAACAACCGGCACGCCGGATCTCGACCCTGAAGGTGAGAGACTACTTTGCCAACATTTTTTGCAAATGGAATCGTGCGACCTCGTATTTGTAACTCGGTACCCAAAAGAATCGCGTCCATTTTACACAATGCCGTTAAATGAATTGACGCGCAGCTTCGACTTGCTCTTCAGAGGACTTGAAGTAACAACCGGCGGACAGCGTATACATTCACACGAGGAGCTTTGCCAAAGCATAAGGTCTCGCGGCATGGAGCCGGAAGCATTCGCTGACTATCTGCAATGCTTCCGCTATGGCATGCCACCGCACGGCGGCTTAGCTATTGGGCTGGAGAGACTGACAAAGCAATTGCTCAATCTATCCAACGTACGTCTAGCTTCACTCTTCCCCAGAGATCGTAGCCGAGTTAGCCCTTAAGTGGATGTCTTGAGTGCACTAACAGCATCTAAGAGTCCAACGATGCTGCCTGTTTCCGCGTAATCCGAGAAGACAATTAAAATCCCATTGGGCACTTCAGAGAATACCGTTAATTTGTCAGCGGTGTGAGCAATGAGCTGCTTCAAGTTTCCGAATTCGAGCTTCTTGATGGCATTGCCGCTCGGACTGAAAACAGCCAGCGCCATGGCGCCCTGGCTGAAGCTGTCCATGTCTGATTCCAGCGTGGAGGAAATAACCAGACCATCATGTCCGACAATCAAACAGCCGGTAACTCCTGGAAAGTTACGCAATTTCTGCAGAATAGTAGTTAATTCCTGTCCTTTGTCTTCGGTAATAATTTTGGCCGTCGATAGTCCGCCCTGTTCACCCGAACGAATAATAGTTTCAACAGCTTGGGAATCTAGAAGCATTTTGCCTATCGTCCGCATCGTGCCTGGGGGCTGCGAGTCTGGCTTAGCCGCTTTGGGGTTTAGTCTGCCGAAGTCTTTTAATTCCTTGCCTTTTCCTTCGCCGGAAGCGTCTTTGGCCGCCTGAGCCGCCCTGCTTTCTTCACCAAATAAGTGTTCTAACGAAACTTGCTCTGGATTGATTTGCTTTTCCAAGGCGTCGATTCGTTCGACATCAAGTTTCTCCAAAATGTCTTTAACTGATTCCGTAGAACGAGCCTGCGCAAATGCAGTCGGATCAACAACAGATTCACCAGGCACAGCAAAGTCTTCTGCCTTTTCCGGCGCCTCTTCGACTTTAGCAGTCACATCTTGCGGAGTAGCAACGCGTCTTACTGCTTCAGCGTCTTTGACGATAGTGCCGACTACAAACTTATACTGATCCTTCAATTCCAACTTCAAAATACTCACTGTGGCAAGGACACCTGCGACGTTCATGACTCCTAATTGCACCCAGTTGATGAGCACGAAAGTCTCAGGCAACATGCGCGTCGATTGCCCGGTAAATCCTCCCCACAAATTACCCACAACACCAACAGCCATTGTGAAACCAATAATGCCGCCTGAAATTTGAACAGCCTGATCGGTCGAAGCGTTTTCATAAAAGAGAAGCGCCAGCAACAAAGCCAAGCCGCATTCACCGGCATAGAAAGCTATGAGCGGCAATTCAACGACAAAATCCGGATATAACTGCGGCAGAAAAATCACGCCAGCGATAGCTGCTGCCAGCGTCAGGACAAATAAAGTCGTATTTGGATGAAAGGAGATTTTGTACATTCGGTACGAGCCAGCCCAAAGCCTGCCAAGAGGACAAAGCTTGTCCTCAGTGACCTATATACCCAATCAATAGACAGCCTATTATTTAAATTATTGGAGGAATTTATTGCCTAAAAGTAGCGCCGGCATTTTCAGACAGGCACTGACGCATCATTTTGAGCGTTGCATCGACTGTTTCGGCTCTTAGCGTCTCAGTCGGGTGCTGGAAGGTCAAACGATAGGACAAGCTGCGCTTTTGGGCGTCCAACTCAAACTGGGAGACCAATTCGACCTTTATCAGGTGTTCGCCGGCCTTTACTATCAAATCGTAAAGTTTGGCTTGCGGTGTTGTCTTATCAGCATCGACTGTAAGGTCTCTAACCACATAGGGTGTCGTATAAATCTCGCTGAATTTAGTTGGAACCCCAATTCGGCGTAATTTATCCAAGCTCAGCTCAAACAAATAGGCCGGACTACGCAAGGACTTTTCTTCTATTAGCGCAGGATGAATTTCGCCCAAGCAACCAATCTCTTCGCCTTCATGCTCAATGACGCACGAACGTCCTGGATGAAATTGTGAACGCATCAACGCTGAATTTTTTGTGTTAGCAACGTATTTGATTTTCGTTGTGTCCACTGCTAATTTGCTCAATAAGTTTTCTACTGCGCCTTTTGCAGAATAGAAATCGACGACTGATTCACGCTTGCCGGCATAGTTACTTTTGCCATCGCCAAGTTGAGTATTTTCCTGCCACTGGCTCAAAATATTTGAGCCACTTATTGCTCCTGCCAGACGCATTTCTTCATAGGTGCCTGTGTTTTTGTCATCTGAATTTGATTGACGCTCATACACGCGACCGATTTCGAAGACCCAAGCCTCGTGCTGTCCATGATTGTGATTGTAGGCAACAGCATCGACAAGTCCTGGCACCAGACTCTGGCGCATAACCTTGTGTTCCGGTGACAATGGATTGAGAACGGAAACGGCCTTCTTATCGCCTTCTTCTAAAGCCTTGCCGACAAGACTGCTGGTCCATGTTTCGTTCAATCCACTTGCGATAAGCGTTTGTCGAGCTAATAAAGGCAAAGTATCCGGCGGAGAAGGCGCCATGGTCGTGCGCGGCATTGCCGGCTCAATACGGTCATAACCCCACAGACGGCAAACTTCTTCAATGAGGTCTATTTCGCGATAAACATCGCGTTGCCTAAAACTTGGAACAAGAACTTCAACAACACCTTGTCCTTTTGTTTTGCCGGCAAAGCCCAAAGGCTCCAAAAGTTCAATTGTCGCCTCCGGCGTAATTTCAATATCCGATAAGCGTTTGACTTGGCTCAAACGCAAATCGACGGTCATGGGCTTGACCATGTCTTGACCGGCGTATTTAAGTTTGCCAAGTTTGCCGCCACAAGCTTCCAGAATTAAGTGAGCAGCTCGATCTGATGCCCTGGCTACAGAACACAAATCAACGCCACGCTCAAAACGCAAGCTGCTGTCACTGGATAGTCCCAAAAGACGACTCGATCGGCGCACACGCGCATGATTGAAGCAAGCTGCCTCCAAGGCAATGTTTTTGCTTACATCACTTATTTCGCTTTCCTTGCCACCCATGACACCAGCGACACCGACGACTCTATCCTTGTCGGCAATCACGAGAACTTCATCTGTGAGTTCGCGCTCTTTGTCATCAATAGTTGTTAGCTTCTCGCCTTTTTTAGCACGGCGCGCTTCAAGCTTGTCGCCATTCAGCTTAGTCAAATCATAGCCATGCAAGGGTTGTCCTAGCTCATGCAAAACGTAGTTTGTCACATCGACGATGTTGTTAACAGTGCGAACACCAATTGCTTCCAGCCTGCGAGCAATTCGCGCAGGTGACGGTCCCACTTTCAAATCGGCAAGTAAGCGAATCGTAAAATACGGACAGTCATCGGCATTTTCCACGCGCACTTCAAATTCTTGAGCGAAGCTTTCTTCCGGCAGACGCCAGTCAACGTGTTTGAGCGGGCGCTTGAGCAATGCTGCAACTTCACGCGCCATGCCGAATACGCAGAGTGCATCACCACGATTAGAGCGTGGTTCAACATGCAAGACATGATCAGGATACAGATGCAAAAGTTTTTTCACATCAGCACCCAGTTCAGCCCCGCCATTCAATACAAGAATGCCTTCGCTTTCCGGCAGATTCAAGCCAATCTCCGGCGGTGAGCACAGCATTCCGGAAGAATGTACACCGCGGATTTTTGTTTCTTTTATCTCAAAAGCAGTACCGTCGTGACGGTTAATGACACGAGCACCCGGTAAAGCTACAGGAATTCTTTGACCGACGACGATATTGCTTGCGCCGCAAACAATTTCCAGAGGTGCATCATTGGCACTAACTTTTACTTTCGTCAAACGAATCTTGTCGGCATTTGGGTGCGGATTGATTTCGACAATCTCGCCGACAATAAGCGGTCCTTGAATATCCGGACCAACCTTGCGCACTTCCTCAACTTCAAAGGCGCCCATGGTCAACTTCTCAGCCAACTCCTGGATGGACACTCCGTCGAGATCTACATAGTCAGACAACCAATCAAAGGACAAACGCATAATTTAGAACTGCTCCAGAAAACGAAGATCGCTTGAATAGAAATGGCGGATATCGTTGATACCGTACTTAAGCATTGCCAGTCGCTCAATACCGATACCGAAGGCAAAGCCACTCCATTCCTCGGGATTGATACCAACGCCTTTCAAGACATTTGGATCAACAAGACCACACCCTAAAAGTTCCAACCAGCCACGATGACCGCAGGTACGACAGCCTGAACCTTCACAAAATGGACATTGACTATCCAGTTCAGCCGACGGCTCTGTAAATGGGAAAAAGTCCGGACGAAAACGCGTCTTCAAATCTTTTTTGAAAAGCAAGCGAATAAATTCGCTGAGCACGCCTTTTAGTTGTCCCATGGTTACATCTTTGTCTACGTACAGTCCTTCCATCTGGTGGAAGATAGGATACTTACGCGCATTTATCTCTTCATTACGATAAACGCGGCCGATTGTGATTATTCGCAGTGGCGGCTTCTGTTTTTCCATCGCGCGAATTTGCACAGGCGATGTTTGGCTGCGCAAAATTACTTGCGGTCCTACATTTGTGTAAAACGTGTCTTGCTCATCACGAGCCGGGTGATCATCCGGCGTATTCAACGCATCAAAGTTGTAGTATTCGGTTTCAATCTCCGGACCATCGACGAATGTAAAACCAAGTCCGAAAAATATTTGGATGATCTCTTCACTTAGTTGTGTAAGCGGATGAATGTGTCCCAATCGGCGACCGCCACCGGGTAACGTCACGTCGATTGTTTCGCGAGAAAGTCTTGCGTCCAATTCTTTGCTTGAAAGTTGCGCCTTGCAAGCATCCAGGCGTTGCTGAATACTTTCTTTTACTTGATTGGAAAGCTGCCCGATTTTTGGGCGCTCTTCTTTGCTCAATTCGCCGAGACCGCGAAGCACTGAAGTCAATTCGCCCTTCTGCCCCAGGTAATTCAAGCGAACTTGCTCCAAAGAAGCCATGTCGCTAATGTCGGCAAGAGCTGCTAAAGCCCTTTTCTCAACGTCTTTTAGTTGTGTTTCTAATTCGGCAACGCCCACGGAAAGCCCCTTACAGGTGAGGTCTACTAACTCTAACAGACCATCATTTCAATTTCCGCCTCTTGTACCAGCATGTTTACCGTAGGCAATTAGACCTCAATTACATTAAAATGACGAAACTATGCCGAAACATCGATTCAAGCAAAGACGAAAGCCGACAATTCCCACAACACGAGTCTCCGTCATCATCATCACGGATGACAAGAAGATTCTTTTAGTGCGTCACCGGAAGGGTAATCGCAGCTACTGGGTGCTTCCGGGCGGCAGGCTTGAGTACGGCGAAACCTTCCAGGAATGCGCCGTTCGTGAGCTTAAGGAAGAGACTGGATTGGATATTGAGTGCGACGAGCTGGTTTTTCTATCCGAATCCATTGCCCCTGACCGCTCACGCCACATTGTCAACATTTACATTAAGGGACATGTAACAGGCGGCGAGATGAAGCTCGGTGATGAGCCGGTATTAGCCGGAGTGGACTTTTTCCCTATGGACGAGCTGGACAAAATGACGCTATTTCCACCCGTAGCCAGGCAGCTACTTGCCGGTTATGACCACAAATTCAGTAAAGGTATTCAATATCTCGGCAATATGTGGGTTTAGGTATAGTAAAATTTCCTTCCTTCCACAAGAACACCTGGTGTGTTCACTAACGTGTTCATTAGAACAAGGAAATATAGTCATGCCACAACAAAAAGGTTTTAAGCGCGCCATTAAGGTAGCCAACCGCAAGAAAAAGCTCGTAATTCGCAAGAAAGAAGCCAACATCAAGCGTCTTATCCGCCAAGAAGAAAACGCCGGTAAAGAACAAGAGCAAGAAGCTGCCGCTTCCTAACTTCGCGCTTTCTTGAATTTGCAAAAGACGATCGTCTAACTGAGACGATCGTCTTTTTTGTTTTGATGGGTTCAGTCTTAGCCCCAGTCTGCCCCAAAGGCAAAGACGGTCTCGCCAATCACAACTTCACTTCCGGGTACAGCACCTTCGGCAAGCAGCGCATCGATAACACCCATTGCCCGCAAAACTCTATGGAAGTGAAACAACGCCTCGGGATCGCGCAAATTTGTAACCGCTAAGTGTCTAACTACTCTGTCACCGAGAACGTGAAATTGTTTTTTCGAACGCACAATTTCAAAGCCGCCATCAGGATGCTGGAAAGCCAACTCGTCTGCCTCGACTTCCGTCGGCACAAATCTCGGTCCCAATTTGGCCAAATTATCCAGCAGAAGTTTTTTCAAATCATCGAGGCCGAAATTGGTGGCACAGGAAATAACGTAGACAGGTACCTTCAACTTCTTTTTCAATTCTTCAACTAGTTTGTCGCGATCTTCTTCGGGCAACAAATCCGCCTTGTTCACAACAAGCAATTGCGGCAACTTGTCTAAATCGCGTTCATAGAGGAGAAGCTCTTTATTGATGATATCGATATCGGCAATTGGATCTTCGGCAGCAATATCAACAAGATGCACAAGCAATCTCGTCCGTTCAATGTGCCGCAAAAACTTGTGTCCGAGTCCAACACCAGTGGACGCGCCTTCAATTAGTCCAGGAATGTCGGCCAAAACGTAGCCGTCACCATCAGGTCTTTTTACAACACCCAAGTTGGGTTCAAGCGTCGAAAACGGATAGGCAGCAATTTTGGGATGAGCGGCCGTCAGTCGCGATAGCAAGCTCGATTTGCCGGCATTCGGCAAACCGATTATGCCGACGTCTGCCATCAGCTTGAGCTCAAATTCAAGCTCGCGCTCGATGCCCGGTTCGCCCGGATCACAAAAGGCCGGAGCCCTTCTTGTCGGCGTTGCCAATTCGGCGTTACCACGCCCGCCACGCCCGCCTTGGGCAACCATTACTTTCTGGTGTGGCGCACTTAAATCGGCAATAGCGGTACCTGTGCGCGCGTCATAGACGACTGTTCCGACAGGCACCTTAATCACTAAGTCCGGGGCATCTTTTCCGTGTTTGCGCTTGGAGCCGCCTTTGGCTCCATGGGCAGCCTCATAATTGACCTTGTAGCGGAAGTCCAAAAGTGTGCCCAAATCAGGGCTTGCCTGGACAATAACATTGCCGCCCCGACCGCCGTTGCCGCCAAAGGGTCCGCCCATGGGCTCGTACTTCTCCTGACGCCAGGCAACCATGCCGTTGCCGCCGTCGCCGGAACGTACCGTTATCTTGACTTGATCGATAAACTGACTCATAACGTAAGTTTCTCGCAATTTTAAATTAAAGTTCTATTGTTCCTAATAATTTTATATACTTGTATGAGATAGTAGATTCAGGAAGCACTTGGCAGGGTAAATTTTCGAAAGGTGGAGGACCTTCCCTTGGAAAACAAAGTCACGATACACGAAAAATCACGCGGCGAAACCATTACTGTCTACATCGACGAGTATCGCGGCACACGCTATCTGCACATTCGCGAGTGGTACCTCGATAAGGACGGCGAGTCAAAGCCATCCAAAAAGGGTGTAGCGCTTCCGCTGGACAAAGTTGACGCTTTACGCGCAGCTTTGGATGAATTGGCTCCCAAAGAGAAGTAATAGGGCTGAAAGTGTTTCAGAAGGCCAACCCAATTGGCCTTCGATTTTTTGTAGGGAGTAGATAGTGACGCATAATAAGGTAGGCAGTTTCACGCTAGCACTCGCAGCAGTAGTTGTTCTAATTACGTCCGCACGAGCAACAATCGCATCAGAAATAGCTATCTCCAGAGAGACACCAAAACAAGGCCAAACAATCGAAGTCAAGATCAAAGGCATATTTGATACTCCGCCTGTAGTGTCATTCAACAAATCGACTTATCAGACATTCCAAACAGAACCGGTAGCAAGTGATACCAATGCAAGAGAATCGACTTACCAAACGCTTATTGGTGTGCCTGCAGACCTAAAACCGGGCGATTACAAAATGAAAATCGGCAGCGATGAGCGCGCAATTAAAGTCATCGATGGAAAATTTCCTGTGCAGAGATTGTCTTTGCCCAAAAAGGTTGCATCACTTGAACCGGCACCAGGAGAAATGGAAGCCATTCAAAAGTGCAAAGAGACTTTGAGCAGTCAAAGACTTTGGAATAATGTATTCACTATTCCTTCACCGGCTCGCATATCAACGCAATTTGGTTTGAAGAGAATCGTTAACGGCAAAATGCAGGATGACTATTTCCATTCAGGAATTGATTACGCAGGTGGACTAGGATCACCAGTCAAAGCAACTGCACCAGGGACAGTGATACTGGCACGCTCAGGTTATAAACTGCATGGTAATGTAATTTGTATTGATCACGGACAAGGCGTCGTTTCTTTCTATCTTCACTTAAGTAAAATGCTCGTCAAAGAAGGCGACACGGTTAAAGCGGGTGAAGTGATCGGAAAGATTGGACAAAGCGGCCGAGCAAATGGACCGCACTTGCACTTCAGTCTATATGTAAATCAAGTTGCCACCAATCCGACTGATTGGTACAAGCAGGTTTACTAGCAACCATTCGGAGTAACAGTCACTAATGACGACTCCGGCAAGAACCACCAGTTGATTTGCGAGATCTCTCGACTCCCTCACTGGGTTCGGTCGCTCGAGATGACAAAGTTGTAGTGGGCGCATTGCATGCGCCCACTAATAAAAGAGGGCGGTTGCCCGCCCTCTTTTATTTCCACAAGTGTTAGGAGAAAATCCTTACTTATACTTTTGGACTTAGCCGTTCTGCTTCATCCAGAAAGCTTCTTTGATAGCTTTTGAATGGGTAGACTCGGCAGAGATAGTTACTGTTGCCGGCACAAATAGGAATACTTGGTCGCCAATTTTTTGCTGATGACCATCGATGGCAAAGGTTGCCCCCGACAAGAAATCAATGACGCGTTGTGATTCCGCATTGTCAAGATGATGGAGATTCATCAATACGGACTTGCGTCCACGCAGATGCTCCACTATCTCAAGCGACTCATCATATGATCTCGGCTCTATTACCAAGACTTCCGATGATGCTTGTGCGCTTGGGTGATCGACGACCTTTTGACCGCCGCTGATTGCATGCTTCAACGATCTGATTGGATCTACTACTGGTGCTTTTTGCAATGCTAATTGCCCGCTTGTTGCGTAGATATCATCAGTGGTTTCGAAAAGCTCTTCAAAATCTTCTTGGTCATAGTTCTCTGAAGGACCAAACCAGAAGTTCTTAAACTTTTGCACGATGTTGCTCACTGAGTTCCTCCTTACCTAAATCCTTGCCTTACCTGGAATAAATTTTTTTGTTTCGCTCCGGTTTCGCTATCGCTACACCTTCGCTTGCCGTCCGGCTACCTTTCTTCGCTTCGCTGGCGACCGGCTCATCGCCGCTCTTGCTCCGCTTCCTGTGTCAGTCAAATATCGCTCGTCCTAAACGCACCATTGTTGATCCACAGGCTATCGCTTCTTTGTAGTCTTGCGTCATTCCCATGGATAACTCTTTCAATTTGACGCCGTAAACGCTTTCTAGTTCGCTGCGCAATAATTGTAACCCCTTAAAGCAAAATCGCCAAGTGGTGTTATCGGTGGTGAATGGTGCAATCGTCATCAATCCATCCACTCTGATACCAGAAAGCCTCTGCAGATCCGAAAAACGATCCTTCAGATCATCAGGCGTGAAGCCACCTTTGTTTGGATCGTCGGCCATTTTCACTTGCAACAAAACGGGTTGAACGATCTTTTTTGCGATCGCAGCACGCGAAACTTCTTCTGCGAGATCGAAAGAATCGATCGAATGGATCAAATCGAAGCGGCCGATCACTTTGTTGATCTTGTTCGTTTGCAAATGCCCGATGAAGTGCCAAGTTACTTTATCGGCCACTTCCGGCGATAGCTGTTCCTGCTTTTTGATCGCATCCTGAACGCGATTTTCAGCGAAATCAGTGACACCAGCCGCATATGCTTCTTCAATTTGCGTTATGGAGGCTGTCTTAGTAACGGCAACGAGTCTCACCGGCGCTGCGCCGATCGCTTCCCTCACCCTTGCTAAATTGTCAGCCACAACCATGACCTAATAACGCTAATAGTAAACATGCCAAAAACACACGCATGTGTTCGCAGTGAATTTCAATCACCGTCTATTATAAGACTTTGAATTTTATATTTTGTCAAGCTTTGAAGATCGAGATTAATCTACGACGCGATTATTCAATATCACCGAGTATGGTGATGACTTGTGCTAACGCATATACACTTGCCGTTTCAGAGCGCAGTATTCTGGGTCCAAGTGATACCAATTGAAAGCCCGCCTGATCAGCACTTTCGATCTCTTCGTCTGTAAATCCGCCTTCAGGACCGACAACTACAAGTATATTCATCGGCAATGCATGAGAGATCTGATGGCCATTTCCCTCGTTGAGCAATGTAAGTAACACGTGACTTAACAAAGTTCCGTCGGATCTCTCAGCGCAAATTACTTTGAGATTCCACATCTCATCACTCACCGCAGATGGTGCCATAAGATCCGCGAACGCAATTGGAGATCGAATTTCCGGGACTATTGATCTTTCGCATTGCTCCGCTGCTTCACGCGCAATTGCCGTCCAACGATCAAGCTTTTCCTTCTTGTCCTTCTCGTTTCGCAGATCAACAGTCACAACTGATCGCGCGCAAATTATGGGAGTCACTTGATGGACACCGAGTTCAGTCATTTTCTGCAATGCCCAATCAAAGCGTCCGCCTCTTAAAAGAGGCATGGCCACTGTAACCGACACTGGCGCCTCAGCAATTGCTTCAAGTTCTTCAATAATGTCAAGCAGGACTTGCTTCTTACTCAACTCGGTAATCAAGCAGCGAGCAACAAGCCCCTTGCCATCCAGTATTACTATATGACTTCCAACGCTCAGTCTCAAGACATTACTTATTTGCTTAATTTGCTGCAAATCGACAATACGTGCCCGCCTTGCCGCTTTGTCAACAAGGACCGGATCGACAAAAAATCTAGATAAGGACTTGCTAAGAGGATGCTCGGTCATCAATGATATAATCTTCCCTTGTTCATTATTATGGATTCTTTGCCCTCCGGCTAATCGTTTAGTTTAGCCGTCGAGATGTCGAAGATGGCATAAGTTGGCCAATCAACTCCAGCGCTAGTTAAGCATAACGGGCGCAATACAAAAAAGGATGGCGTACGAGATGGACCTGAAGGAGTGGTTCGCAAACCGGCAAAAACGGCGCGACACATTACAGGTTAAGCAACCTCTGACCACGGAAGAGTACTGCGCTCTGTGGACACAATGCTTTCAATGTCGCGAGCTTCTCTACACTCGCGACCTGCGCAATCATCTGCACGTCTGTCCTAAATGCCAGTACCACTTCCGCATCGGTGCCATGCAACGCATAGAGCAATTGTCCGATGCCGATACATTTGTTGAATTAGATGCCAATTTAGTGTCCGCCGATCCATTAGAGTTCGTTGACAGTGAACCATATCCTTCGCGCCAGGCTGATGCCGAACGCAAATCAGGACTTAAGGAAGCCATCGTTACGGGGCACTGCAAAATTGACGGCAATGCCGTTGCTTTAGCTGTCATGGACTTTGCTCACTTCGGCGGCTCAATGGGCTCAGTTGTCGGTGAAAAAATTGCTCGACTGGTTGAGTATGCCATCAAACACCATATGGCAGTAATTATCATTTCCAGCTCAGGCGGGGCTCGAATGCAGGAAGGAATCCTTTCGCTCATGCAATTGGCTAAGACGAGTTCCGCGCTGCAATTACTTGATGAAGCAGGTTTGCTCTACATATCTATTCTTACAGAACCGACATTTGGCGGCGTAACAGCCAGCTTTGCCATGCTCGGAGACATTATCATTGCCGAGCCGGGAGCCCGTGTAGGTTTTGCCGGTCGCCGTGTTATTGAACAGACAATAAGACAAAAACTGCCGGCTGACTTCCAGACTGCCGAATACCTGATGAAAAATGGTCAAGTAGACATGGTTGTCGACAGAGGCAATATGAAGCAGATGCTGGGCAAATTGGTCGCGTTCCATCATGCCGGCAAACAAAATTCCAATAAGCCGCCGGTGAAATCACAGTCGCATTCGCAATCAAAAATCTATTCAGCCTCGTAGGAGCTGTCATGCCACCAACCGAAAAGAAAACCGCACCTTTAGAGTTTGAAATGCCGCTGGCTAATCTGGCAGCGCAAATTGAAGCTTTGGAAACGCAGCTTGCCGAAAACCCGGAGCTAGCTAAAGACATTGCTCAACTGAGCGAGCAATACAACCAACTTCGCCGCACACTATATACAAATTTGAGAGCTATCGATCACCTGGCTATCGCTCGTCATCCGCAGCGTCCTTATACAAGAGATTATTTCGCTCACTGGGATCCCAATTGGGTCGAATTACACGGTGACAGACGCGGTGCTGACGATCCGGCTATGGTTGCCGGCTTGGTAGCAATGGATCAATTCAACTGCGTTGCAGTCGGTACGCAAAAAGGTCGCGCATTGCGCGACAAGCAGCAATGCAATTTCGGCATGCCTCAACCTGAAGGATATCGCAAAGCTTTAAGGGTTTTCCAGCACGCACAAAAATTCAACCTGCCGATCATTACATTGATCGACACGCCGGGAGCTTATCCTGGTATGACCGCTGAAGAACACAATCAGTCTGAGGCAATCGCCAGAAACTTGCGCGAATTGGCCGGACTAACGGTGCCTGTTATAGCTGTTGTCACAGGTGAAGGTGGATCAGGTGGTGCTCTGGCGATAGGCGTTGCCAATCGCATTCTCATGTTGGAGCATGCTGTTTACTCGGTAATTTCACCGGAGGGCTGCGCATCTATTCTGTGGAGATCAGCAGACAAAGTTTCACAAGCCTGCCAGGCAATGAAAATGACTGCTCGCGAAATCTTGTCGCTGGCGGTAGCTGATGAAGTAATCAGTGAACCATTAGGCGGTGCGCAACATGATCCGGCAGTTGCTGCCCTTAATGCCAAAGCAAAAATTGTTACTCACCTGAAAGACTTGACAAAAATGTCGCCTGAACAAATCAGAGCGGACAGACAAAACAAGTTCCGCAATATGGGCGCTTTTAGAGAGTCTATTTAAGTCGTTTCAGCAAAGACTGGGACTGTTTATAAATGGTGGATTTTGGAGAAACTTTCTCCAAAACAGCTTTTGCCTGGCGATAATCCTTGTATTTGATGTAGTGCTTTGCCAGACGCAAATAAACCCTGTTAAGCGTCTCGAAATCCGCATTGCTTAATATGCCTGATTTCTGCGCAGATTCCAAAAGTTCTTTTGCTTGATGCAATTTGCCGGCACTTATTAGCTTGTCGATTTCCGACTGGCTTACTTTGTTGTCTTTGAAGAAAGAGGAAAACATGGGTTCAGTGCGAACAAACCAAATGAGCACCGTCAGCAAAATCAAACACATCAAGTACGGCACCAAAATTTGCACATAGGCAACCAAACGACTAAAAATCGACACGTCCGTTTTTACTTTGTAAGCGTGATCTCGTTGGCGATCGCGTTGCTTCTCTTGCTCAGCGGCAATTTCTTCGCGCATCTGAATATGCTCGGCAAGTTTTTTGCCTTTGCTTTCCACGACATTACGGAAGAGATCGGACATCTCCTGTCCGGAAACAGATTCCGGCTCCTTAGGAGCTGCAGCTGCTTCCAATTCAGCAGCAAGGTCGATTTTGCCGAAACTGGCAAGCATCTTGTTAGTGGCGGACATTAACTCATCACGCAACTGCGCCATAGAAGATTGGCGATCTTCCGGTGCTTTGGCTAACGCCTTTGCAATTACATCTTCAAGCTCTTGCGGAAAGAGAAAATCCGGACGCACATCCTTGAGCCTTGGCGCAACTTCATTCACTTGCGCAAGCATAAGCCTTGCCGCATCAGTCGAGGCAAAAGGCGGACGACCAACCAACGCCTCAAAAACGACTACACCAAGCGAATAAATGTCGCTTCGATTATCGATATCCTTATTAGTAATTCTCTCCGGACTCATATAGATAGGACTGCCGCCGACAGCGCCGGCTTTGGTCAAGCTGGATAATGTCTCGCCATCCACACGCAATAATTTTGCAATTCCAAAGTCAACGACTTTGACAAAATTCTGTTGCCCACCTTGTTCAATAAGCACGATGTTGTCCGGAGTGACATCACGGTGAATGACACCACAATTGTGCGCTTCCTCAAGCGCATCACAGACTTGTTTGATTATCGGCATCAACTCTTTTACGGAAAGCAATTTGCGCTCATGCAAAACTTTGGCAAGAGTGTCGCCTTCAAGATAATCCATAGCGATGTAGGGAAGTCCGTTGGGCAAAAGTCCGTAGTCAAAAACGGTAATGATGTGCGGATGCTTCAGTCTGCTTACACCGCGGGCTTCTTGCTGAAATCTTTTAACGGTATCAGGATCGGCAATTAGATAGTTGTGCAAAACTTTGACGGCTACCGGTCGCCCAACTAATTCTTGATTAGCTTTATAAACCGTACCTAGAGCACCACGCCCAATTATAGATTCAATCTTGTAGCGATCATCTATAACGGTGCCGACTAATGAGCCGCCTTCCAATGAAACTAACTTCACTCCGTCGGCTGGACAATGAGTTTTCTCATCGTCAAATTTGCCGCCACAATTAAGACATAATTTCAAGTTGGTAACGCTCCGGTTGCGCTTCGCTTCACCTTCGCTCGCCGTCCGGCAGTTCCTTCTTCGCTTCGCTGCGACCGGCTCTTCGCCGCTCTGCGCTACGCTTGTATTTTCTTACCCAGACAAGGCTTCGCTCGCGTCACTATGGTGACATAGAAGCGCCAAAGTTTAAATGCTTAGCGTGGGAAGCAAAGCGACAAAGGGTTAAACTAGTCGGTTCGTAAGGTAACAGAGCTCCTCGGCAAGGTGCCCGAAGAACTCAAAAGAGATTATGACTAACCAAGTAAAAGCTTCTGAAAACCCAGCCAAGCCAGGCAAAATGGCACTTCTGCTCATATTTCTAACGGTCTTTATTGACCTTGTTGGATTCGGCATCATCATCCCGGTCTTGCCAACCTACGCAGAAAAGTTTGGCGCCAATGCCACACTGGTTGGGCTCCTCTTGGCATCTTATTCTCTGATGCAGTTCTTCTTTACACCTTTCTGGGGACGCTTATCCGATAAAGTCGGCCGACGCCCAATTCTTCTAACGAGTTTGCTGGCATCTGCCATCGGCTATCTAATTTGGGGAGTTTCCGCTTCCCTGCCGATGCTTTTCTTGTCCCGTCTCGTCGCTGGATTCGGCAACGCCAATTTGGCTGTAGCTCAGGCTTACATCTCTGATGTAACAACTGAAGAAAATCGCGCAAAAGGCATGGGATTAATTGGTGCAGCATTTGGTCTTGGTTTTGTACTTGGACCAGCCATTGGTGGACTGGCATCACCATTTGGTTTAAACACTATTGGTTATTTAGCAGCCGCATGCAGCATCATTGATTTGGTGCTTACGTTTTTCCTGCTGCCTGAACCTGAGACTAGGTCACAGGCCGCTCACGAACGTTATTCAGTGGAACCAAACTTCTACTGGAACACTTTGCGCAATGACAAATTGAAAGCATCATTGCTGATATTTTTCATTTCCACGTTTGCTTTTGCCAACATGGAGGCCACACTTGTTTTGCTGACGGAAAAACAGTTTCACTTTTCTGCCGCACAAAACGCCTGGATGTTTTTCTTTATAGGTATCATCATGGTGTTCGTGCAAGGCGGATTAATTGGACGCTTGTCCAAGCGATTCGGCGAAAAGAAGTTGATAGTCGCAGGCTCAATATTGGTGGCAGCCGGATTGCTTTTAACTCCGGCAACAACAAGTGTGCCTGTTTTGTATGCAGCGCTATTCCTTCTAGCACTCGGCTCTGGAATTAACACTCCTTCCAACCAAAGCATGTTGTCTCGCTTGTCGGACAAGGGAAAAGTAGGCGGCATTATGGGTGTCGGTCAATCGCTTTCCACTCTTGGTCGCATCTTAGGACCAATTGCCGGCGGCTTTGCTTTCGAACACCTGGGATTGGGAGCGCCCTATCTTATAGGTGCAGCAACCATGCTGGTTGTAGCCGGCTTGGGCTTCACCTTGCCGGACCTGAAGCCTAACGGCTCAGACTCAAACGGGAAGAAAAAGACGCCTGACAACGCTGCAGTTGTCTAAGAAAGGCCCTTTTTGGGCATATTAGTCTCAAGAGAAAAAACAAAAAATACAGGGTTTTCAAGAAGCCCTGTCAGTCAACGAGGGTTGTGAATCATTAAAAATATGCTATATTGTCCACACTAATTTTCCTAAAAGGCGAGTTGCCTCAAATAGTCGAAAAGCTTGGAGAGCTGCCAAGCAAATATCATATCCAGCTCAAAGATTTAAACGAAGAATGAAATAGAAGGTCAAAGCGAAAAGCTATGTCAGCCAAGAAAGAAACACCCACGCAAGACGTGCAAAAAAGATATCAACAGGAATTCAATCGCTACCAGAAGCAAATTGAAAAGGTCAAGAAGCTCAAGTCTAAGACTAAAGCCGCTTAGTTAACCACTGCTCAATCAGGTCTACAACCTATCTGCTACGCTAATAACTAGTCAGACTGGTGTTTGCGATGACGAGCGAAAATAATCAAAGCTCTGAAATTTCTGCCAATTGCGAGCAAGTAGGTCGCTTCTGGCAAAATCCACGTGTGGAACAGTTGTTGTTACCGCATGACTTGGCATGCTCTCAAGCGCACGTACAAATGCTTGGTGAACAAGGCATTATCGACAAGCAAGTTGCAAAAACGGTAATTGACGGTCTGCAGACTATCCTTACCGAAGTTAAGAACGGCAAGTCTCCTTTAAAAAGCGAAGATCAAGACATCCATGCCGGCGTTGAAAGACGCTTGGCTGAATTAATCGGCGAGGCTAGCCAAGCTATTAAGCTGGCAAAATCGCGCAACGACCAAATTGCCACCGACATTCGGCTCTGGTTACGCGACTCGACAGTGGAAATCTTCGAGCACCTTTTAGCAGTCAGGCAAAGTCTTCTGGAATTGGCCAAGCGTGACTTGAGTGTTTCCATGCCTGGCTACACGCACATGCAGCCGGCTGTTCCAATTCTCCTGTCTCACTGGTGGCTGGCTAATGAAGCTAGACTACGCCGCGATACGGAAAGACTTTTGGATTTTTACGGCAGATTAAACACACTGCCTCTGGGTGCCAGTGCCTTAGCCGGCACCACTCAACCCATCGACCGCAAACTGGTGGCATCTTATCTAGGCTTTGCCGATGTCATCGAAAATAGCCTTGATGCAGTTGCCGACCGCGACTATTTAATCGAGTTTGGTTCCTTCGCGGCGCTTGTCGGCATTCACTTGTCGCAAATGAGTTCTGATTTGCTTCTATGGGCAACACAAGAATTCGCCTTTGTAAAACTGCCGAGGGCTTTTGGACTACGCAGTTTGAACATGCCGCAAAAGCGCAATCCCGAGCTCCTAGAAATACTGCGTTCGCGTCCATCGCAAATTTTTGGTCGGTTAAACGAATTTTGCGCCGAATTAAAGGGGTTGCCATTTGCCTTCAGTCAGGACCTACAAGAATGTCTACCAGGCTTAATTGACATGGTTGATACCTTGAAGTTTCTACTTGAGTTGACAGGAAAACTTTTGCCGGCATTGCGCTTTGATGCTGAGCGAATGAAAGAAGCGGCATCGCAAGATCTGACAAACGCTGCCAATGCCGTTGACTATCTAGTCGAGCGTGACACCGCTCCCGACAAGGCGGCAAAAATTATCGAATCAATTGTTCAATACTGCAAAGAGCGCAACAAAGATCTCTCGGATCTTGCTCTTTCCGAGTGGCAGCATTTCTCTGCTGCTTTTGACAATGAAATTTACGAGCACGTAACTATTGAGGGATCTGTTTCAGCTCGTTCATCTTTTGGCGGCACATCACTTGAACAAGTTTCAGCCGCTCTAAAACGCGCAGAAGAATTTCTTGTTCACGACAGACAAAGATTACCCAGCAAATTTGCCAATAGGCTGTTGGAAAAACAAATGGACAATAAGCAAAAGGAGAAGCAAACCAAATCATGAAAGCAATGGTACTGGCAGCTGGAGTTGGTTCCCGGCTGGATCCCCTGACGACACAAATACCGAAACCACTGGTTCCAGTCTGTAATGTTCCTGTTATGGAACACATAATCAACCTGCTTTCAGACCACGGCATAACCGATATTATTGCCAATTTGCACCATTTACCGGACAAGCTTATCGAATATTTTGGTGACGGCTCTAAGTTCGGTACTAAACTTACCTGGCATCACGAAAAAGAATTAAGCGGGGATGCCGGCGGCGTACGCGCTTGCAGAGAGTTTTTGCAGGATGACACGTTTATAGTCTTAATGGGCGACTTGCTCACAGATGCAGATCTTTCAAAATTGATCAAAGCACATAAAGAGAAAAAAGCTCTGGCAACTATTGGTATCAAACGCGTTGATGACGTCAGCCAATTCGGCGTTGTGCTAACTAACAAAGACGGCTTTATCACTGGTTTTCAAGAAAAGCCGGATCCAAAAGAAGCACTGTCCGACTTAGCTTCCACAGGCATTTACATTCTTGAGCCGGAAGTCTTCAACCACATTCCCAAAGACGGGTCTTTTGGATTCGGCAAGCAACTGTTTCCCCTTTTGGTAAAAGAAGGTCTGCCTGTTCTAGGCTATGAAATTACTGATTATTGGTCGGATGTGGGTACTATCAAGCAATATCGCGTATCCAACTTTGATGCCTTAGAAGGCAAATTGAAACTCAAAATGCCGGGAAATCACGTTGACTTCGGATATGTCGGCAACAATGCCTACATTGACGAGAGCGCCCGCATAAAAGGCAATTTGATGCTTGGAGCAAATAGCCGCATTGAAGCCGGCGCAAAGATTTTCGGCAATGTGATAATTGGCGACAATTGCACCATTGGTGCAGACAGCGAGCTGCGCGATACGGTTGTCTGGTCAGACAGCAACATTGAGCCGGGCGTCAGCTTGACTCAATGCGTCATCGGCAACAATTGCGTGGTTAAAAACGGTTCGCGCCACCTAGAAGCCGCTACTGTTTCGTAACCTCATACAAACGCAAATTCAGTCCCCGCCCAAGTTTAAATTCTTGCTTTACAGCAAGGTTTTTGGGCATGCGCGTAATAATTGCTTCGCCATCCAAAGCTGTTAACAGCCAAAACCTGTTGTATTTGCCGACGGTCTTCGACACGGTTTCCTCATTCATGGCGGTGCTAAGACCAATTTGCTTGCGCGGACTGTGCAGATATCTATCCAAACAAACAATGTCGTAGGGCTGGCAAACAAAGAGCATATCGTCTGCGACCTTGGACTCCACCATTTGAGCCATTTGTCTCCATGGTTCCTTTTGAGGGACAATGTGTTGGTAAGTGTTATTAGCCATTGCCAACACGCTGTGGCATACGAGCACATACAACCAAAACTTGTAGTGCTTGCTGACGGAAGCTAATCCCGCACCACACAGTATGTACATTGCCGGAGCGGTACCAATCAAGTAGCGAGAGACTTCTATAATGCGATTACTTTGTACAACATCGGTTAACCAAATACACAAAGCCGGCACCAGCACCCAAAACCAAAGTGCTAGAAATGAATTTAACTGCTCTGATTTAGCCAATGTCTTTCTCAGCGCCAACAATAAAAACGAGGCGGCAGTGGCATAGAGCGGTATCACTGCAACGCGCCGCCCGCATATATAAGACAACCAATTGATAGGTATCTTGCAAAACAACGCATACAAAGGCCAAGACCAGGAAAATTCCCTAGCTACATAGAGCGAGCCCTTGCGAGCACTAATCGCTTTGAAAAGAAAGGGCAACCAAGGCAGCCATAAGATTGCAACTGCCAGCCAGCCGGCGCAAAGAGTCAAGAAAAGTCTGAGACTGCGCTTTCGGATTATTTCTATGAGGCCCCACAAACCGCCGGCAAAAGCAATAAACAGTGCAGTGTAGTGGCTATTAAGTAGTGCCCAAGTAAAAGTCACATAAAATGCCCAAGGCAAAATGGGCAGCTTAGAATCCTTCCAGCGGCATATAATAATCAAACTGCCAAACGAAACAACAGAGGCAAGTTCAACAAGGCTATACATGCGCGCTTCCTGTGCATAGCCGATATCAAATGGCGAAACAGCCATCAGCAGTCCGGCAAATATTGCGGTCTGAGTATTGAATATACTTCGGCTTACGACATAAACGGCTGCCAGCGCCAAAAGGGAAGTAAAACAAGATAAAAACCGAATTTCAATATCAGAACCACCGAAGACTTGCAGCCACTTATTGAGGATTACCGCGTATAAAGGCGGGCAAACCGAATCCACCTTGGAAAAGTTCTTCATAAGCGCGGCGGTATCAACTAAGTCTCTGAATTGAAAGAGATACGGCGTATCGCTTACTGAGGCAAAATCAGGAGCCTCATGCCCATAGGTCTCAATCAGCGTTTGATAACACTCATCCAGCCAAAGACTCTCAAAGCCCAAGCCGGATAGGCGCAAGCCAAAAGCCAAGATGAGGATCAAAACTAGGGTCTGGACGTCTTTGCGGAGCACGGTGGCCTCCAATTATATTAATCAGTCTATTTTAGGTTAAATGTTTAGCTGTCCAAACTTTCGGGAACATTAAAAGCTGACGGAGTGACACGGAAGGCTACCATGGCCCTTGTCAAAAAGGAATTTGGCGACCTTCTCGTCGACAACGGGCTAATCACCGACGAGGAGTTACAAAAGGCCCAAGAAGAGCGCGCCCGTACAGGGGAGCCGCTCTCCATGGTACTGGCCAAAATGGGGTTGGTTACAGAAAACCACCTCAAGACCGCCCTGGAACTCAAATACGGCGTCACCTATGTCGCATTAGCTAACAGCACACCGGATGATGACACCCTTGGCATGCTGCCTGAAAGCATCATGCGTAAATTCCAAGTCGCCCCCATTGGCAAAGAGGGCGATAGGCTCCTGTTGGCGATGGTAAATCCTAACAACTTGGTGGCGCTCGATGACATCAAATACAGACTGCAAGGTTTGCATATCAAACCAATGGTCTGCACCGAAGATGACTTCCAATATTTCATGGAGACTTGCTATGGCAAGTTCATGTCTAAAGCCGGCCCGGGCGAACACGAGGAAGCTCAGCAAGCGTATTTAGATCAAGAAGTCGACTTAACCTCAGCCTTGTCCATCATCAACGAACAGAAGCAAGAATTTTCTGAAATTGAGATGGCCAAGCAGGCGGCTGACGAGCCAATTGTTCTTCTGGCAAACCAGATATTGGCTAAAGCAATTAAGATGCGCTATTCCGATATCCACATCGAGCCGCAAGAAAAACAAATTGTCGTTCGTTATCGTTTAGACGGCGTCCTGTTCATTGACCGCAAATTACCAAAGGCGGTTTTAGGTCCATTAATCTCACGCTTTAAGATCATGAGCAGCCTTGATATTGCCGAAAGACGCGTGCCGCAAGACGGACGTATGCGCTTAAGATTCTCCGGACGCGATACGGACTTCCGTGTCTCTACGCTTCCTGTAAAACACGGCGAGAAGGTCGTGATGAGACTTCTCGATAAAAGCAATACGGCACTGCAATTGGACAAGCTTGTTTCCGACAAGGAAAGCCTCGACGAAATAAAAGACATGATAAATAAGCCATATGGCATTATCTTTGTCTGCGGTCCGACAGGTTCCGGAAAAACGACTAGTCTTTATGCGGCTCTTGCCGAGCGCAACTCGAAAGAGATAAATATCCTCACTGTCGAAGACCCGATTGAATATGACATGAAGGGCATTACACAAGTGCAAGTACTGCGCGAAAAAGGCGTGGATTTTGCTCGCGTGCTGAGAGCATTTCTGCGCCAAGATCCAGACGTTATGCTCGTTGGAGAAACACGCGATAAAGAAACAGCCAAAATAGCTGTTGAAGCAGCTCTAACCGGTCACCTTGTATTTACCACGCTCCACACAAACGATGCACCATCAGCAATTACAAGATTGTCCGAAATGTCAATTGACCCATATCTGGTGGCGGCAGCCACAATCGGGGTTGTTGCCCAGCGATTGGTAAGACGAGTTTGCACTGACTGCATCGAAGAATATGTACCGGAAAAATCCGTGCTCGAATATTTAGGTCTTATGGAAAAGCACCATGACAGAGTCGCCGAAGCAACGGTCAATTACTATCGCCTGAAAATAAATGATGACGGCATGCCCATATTTTACAAAGGCAAAGGCTGCAATACCTGCCAGAACACCGGCTACAAAGGACGTTCCGGAGTTTACGAAATCATGCGACTATCGGATGAATTGCGTCAGCTAATTGCTTCCGGCGCCAATTTATCCCATGTTCGATTTGCCGCCAAGCAAAACGGCATGATACCACTCAAAGACTACAGCATACGTCTGGTTGCACAAGGAGTGACAAGTGTCGACGAAGTCATACGTGTAACGATGTCCGACACCACAGGACAAGACAAACTCTGTCCCACCTGTCACAACCCCATCGGCGATGATTTTGTTAAGTGTCCGTTCTGTCAATATGACTTGAAACAAACTTGCCAACGATGCGGCGCCTTCCAAGAAGCGTCCTGGGAAAGTTGTGCTCAGTGCGGATTTTCCAAAGACGATGCGTCATGTGAAACCTCTTGCCGGACATGCCAGGCGGAAGTCAGCGAAATTTTGGACACTTGTCCCTACTGTCAAACGGCAAAAAATGGGAGGTAACGCTTAAAACAATGGCCCTTATCAAGAAAGAAATTGGCGAATTACTTGTAGAAAACGGCTTAATTACCGATGAGGAGTTGAAGCTCGTACAAGCAGAACGCGCCCGCACAGGCGATCCGCTGACCGTCATTCTTTCACGAATGGGACTAGCTGGTGAAAGCCACCTAAAAAATGCACTCGAGTTACAGTATGGCGTGCCCTATGTAGCGCTGGCTAAAGTTGAAGCGGACGAGGAGCTTATGACTCTGTTGCCCGACGGCATCATGCGCCAGCACCAACTTGTGCCTGTGTCCCGCCAAGGTAATAGATTGACCATTGCCATGGTCAATCCCAATAATCTCCTAGCTCTAGACGACATCAAATACAGACTAAAGGGCTTCCAAGTAAGTCCACTTGTCTGCACCGAAGATGATTTCCAAAGCTTTATGGAAACCATGTACGCTCGTCGAGAAGCTGAGCTTTTCGTATCTCCGGAAGAGCAAGAGCGTCAGTTCATCGAGGGTGATGTAGATTTATCCACACTGGATACAATCGACACCGATCTCGATATGAGCATCAACGAGATTGACCTTGCACGTTCTGCTGAAGATGCTCCAATTATTTATCTAGCTAATCAAATTATTGCTAAAGCGATTAAGCAAAAATGCTCCGATATTCACGCGGAGCCCCAAGAAGAAGATATGATTATTCGCTATCGTCTAGATGGTGTGCTTTACGTAGATCGCAAACTACCAAAGGCAATTATCTCCGCTCTTGTATCCCGCTTCAAAGTGATGTCATCTCTGGATATTGCGGAAAGGCGCGTGCCGCAGGACGGTCGCATCAGAGTGCGCTTCGCCAACAAAGATATCGACTTCCGTGTCTCCACCGTACCTGGACGATACGGCGAGAAAGTGGTCATGCGTATTTTGGATTCTTCCAACGTGCAATTGTCGTTGGACAAACTAATTACCGACAGCGATTCTTTGGGTCACATACGCGAAATGATTCGCAAACCATTCGGCATTATCTTTGTTACAGGTCCAACCGGTTCCGGAAAGAGTACATCACTCTATTCAGCACTGGCGGAATTGAACTCGCCTGGAGTCAATATCGTAACAGCCGAAGATCCAATTGAATATGAAATGATTGGCATCAACCAGACTCAAGTATTGAGAGAAAAAGGACTGGATTTTTCCCGTATTTTGAGAGCCTTCCTCCGTCAAGATCCCGACGTCATGCTCGTCGGTGAAACGCGCGACAAAGAAACAGCCAAGGTAGCCGTGGAAGCAGCTCTTACAGGTCACCTTGTTTTCACCACGCTTCACACCAACGATGCGCCTTCCGCAATTACACGTCTAGCAGAAATGGATATCGATCCTTTCCTTGTGGCATCTGCAACTATCGGCATTATTGCTCAACGCCTGGTAAGAAAAGTTTGCGCTGAATGTAAAACCGACTACGTTCCTGATAGAGCGTTGTTAGAATATATCGGCATGCTCGACAAAGGGCAGGAGGCATTGGCAGATGCAACGATAAAGTACTATCGCCTGAATGTCGGCAACAACAATTTGCCTATCTTTTATAAAGGTGTCGGCTGTGACGTTTGCAACAAGACCGGCTACAAAGGTCGCGTTGGTGTTTATGAAGTCTTACGTATCAATGACGAAATTCGCGAGCTAATCTCGTCAGGAGCCTCAACTGCCATGCTCAGATTTGCAGCAAAGCAATCAGGCATGATACCGCTGAAAGACTACAGCTTACGTCTGGTCGGTGAAGGAATGACGACAATTGATGAAATCATTCGTGTGACAATGTCCGACACCGGCGGCGAAGACAAATTATGTCCGAAATGCCGCAACCCAATAGGCGTCGACTTCATGAAGTGTCCGTTCTGTCGCGTCGACCTAAAACAAACCTGCAAACGATGTGGCACCTTCCAAGAAGCACACTGGTCAAGCTGTCCCAAATGCGGACTGACAACACTCGAGGCGGCGTTAGATGGCAGGTGTGAATGCTGCCAGGCAAATGTACCTGGGTCGTGGCATTGCTGCCCGCATTGCCAGACAAAAAGAAAAATCGTTCAGCCGGTGAAGCAGGTAGAAAAACCACCGGCAAAACCATTGGAACAACAATCGGGGAATGAGGCTATAGCCCTCTAGAAAGGCGGTAATAATGTCCATAGAAATGCAAGAGATACTGCAAGTGGTTTATGACCGCGGAGCTTCCGACTTACACGTTAAGGTTGGTCAGCCTCCTATTATTCGTGTCTCCGGCAAACTCATTCGCACACAGTTCGATCCATTAACAAAAGAAGATACGCAGCGGCTAATTTTCTCGATTATCAACCAAGAACAACGCAAGACTCTGGAGCAGACCTACGAGTTAGACTGCAGCTATGGTCTTGAAGGACTTGGACGTTGGCGTGTTAATGCTTATAGAGATAGGGGTTCTTATGCGGCAGCTTTGCGTACAATTGTCGCCAAAGTTCCTAATATGAATGAACTCGGACTGCCCCCACTAATTAAAGAAATTGTCCATAAGCCTCGCGGAATTGTATTGGTAACAGGACCAACAGGCTCTGGTAAATCTACAACTCTGGCATCGATGATTGACTGGATCAATGAAAACCGTTGCGAGCACATCCTAACTATTGAAGATCCAATTGAATTCATTCACGGCAACAAACAATCAGTTGTTTCCCAGCGCGAACTGGGCAACGACACAAGGAGTTTCGGCAATGCCTTAAGAGCTGCCTTACGTGAAGATCCCGATGTAATTCTTGTAGGTGAAATGCGCGATTTGGAAACTATTCAACTAGCGCTGACAGCCGCTGAAACAGGTCACCTTGTCTTTGGCACCTTGCACACATCCTCAGCTGCACAAACAATTGACCGAATTATCGACGTGTTTCCTCCAGCACAACAAGAGCAGGTGCGCGTGATGCTCTCAGGATCATTAGTGGCAGTATTGAGCCAGACTCTTCTTCCCAAGCTGCAACAGACCCAAGGTGGCACCAACTTGACCAAAGGTCGGGTACTCGCTCTGGAAATCCTTGTTAATACTCCTGCCATTGCCAACCTAATTCGTGAAGCAAAGACAGCTCAAATCTATTCTGCAATCCAAACAGGCGGCGCTCACGGCATGCAAACGCTTGAATCATGTCTTGCCAATTTATGTAAAACAGGACAGGTTTCATTGGAAGACGCTCTGACCAAATCCTCGCATCCGGAGGATTTACAGCGCCTACTTGCCGGTACACAATATGCAGGTGCGGGTGGGCGACGTTGAGAGGAGTTAGCTAGTTGGTCGAATTCATATACAGAGTTAGAGACAGAACAGGGCGGGTTTTGGAAGCCACAGCACAGGCCGAATCACCGTCGGCCTTGCGTGCGCGTTTGGCCAGTCGCGGCATGAGTGTTGTTGAGATACGCGCAAAAAAGACATCGGATGCGGCAGCAAAACCCCAGGACGTTGCAGCGGACGCAATTTTTGAAGCCGCTAAAAAGACATTTGGTACTCAGGGCGCATCAAGCCCGATAATGACTCAAGTTGTAGCGCTTCTACAGCCACGAGTCGGACTTAAGGATCTTGTTGTATTTTCACGCCAATTTGCCTCAATGGTGAAAGCGGGTGTAGCTATTCTGCGCGGGCTGTCCGTCATGGTCGAGCAATGCGAAAACAAAAAAATGAAAGCCACTCTTGAATCTGTGCGTAAATCCGTTGAACAAGGTCTTTCTTTATCCGATGCCATGGCCCACCACCCAGATGTGTTTGACCGGCTTTTCGTGGCAATGATTCGCGCCGGCGAAACAGGCGGTATTCTCGATGAAGTTCTCGCTCGATTAGCCGAATTTCAGGAGTCTGCGTCAAGACTTACGCAGAAGGTACAATCAGCAATGTATTATCCAATTGCTGTATTGCTGGTTGCTCTACTGGTTTTGTGGGGCATGCTTACGTTCATTCTGCCTATTTTTTCCAAGATGTTTACGGAAATGGGCGCAGAGTTGCCTGCGTTCACCCAGCTGCTTTTGTCCTTATCGGACTTTGTTCGATCCATATGGATGCTAATTCTATTTCTGGCTACTTTAGGAGCTGGTGCCGGTATTGCTAAGTGGTATCAGACTGAAGACGGCCGCTACAAAATTGATGCTTTTCTCCTGACGCTGCCTATATTCGGCGATCTTTTAAAGAAGGTGGCTATCGCTCGTTTTTCTCGCACATTCGGCACATTAATTCACTCAGGCGTCCCAATGCTCTCTTCGCTGGAAGTAGTTAAGGAGACGGCCGGAAATGCTGTAATAATGCGCTCCATTGAAAACGTACACAACGAAGTACGACAGGGTGGAACGGTTTCCAAACCCCTTTCCAGAGATCCAATCTTTCCACCCATGGTCACACAGATGGTTGCCATTGGTGAAGAAACCGGTCGTATGGATGAGATGCTGGAAAAAATCGCCGACTTTTACGATGTTGAGGTCGAAAACTCGGTAGAAGCCCTTACCTCTTTGCTTGAGCCAATCATGGTTGTAGGCATTGGCGGAATCGTAGGCGCTGTCGTTATCGGCATGTACCTGCCCATCTTCACCATTATCAACCAGGTTAAATAATCGCCTTAAATCATAAAGATTGGTCAGGTTAAGCCGTCAAAGATCTTGCCTTTGCTTTTCAATGCCGATTACAATCAATTACAATATAAATTAGTCGTCACGAGGCAATAAATGGTGCACCGGAGCTTGCAAGAAAAAACGCAGCCAACGCCGCCGGAAGAACCGGCACTCGAGCAGAAAGTAGACCTCGGACCGGGGTCTGATAGGTCCGAAAAGGACAGAAGCCACGATCAAATTCATCAGTGGCTGAAAGTCTATGCCGAGACAAGGGATCCAGCTGTACGTGATGCTGTCATCCAGGCGGCAATTCCGCTTGTTAAGCGTATTGCCTACGGCTTAGCCCGCCGTTCGACTGACCCTGTCGAGGATTTGATTCAAGTGGGCTCAATTGGGCTTATCAAGGCTGTGGACCAGTTTAAGCCTGATGCCGGAGCTAAGTTTCAGACTTATGCTACCCACTTAGTAACAGGCGAAATACGCCACTATTTAAGAGACCGGACGGCAATGATCCGTGCTCCCAGAGAATTGCAGGAATTGTCCTTCCGCATCAACCGTTTGGTGCAAAACCTGACATTGCGCCTGGGCAGAGAGCCCACCGATGTGGAAATTGCCGGCGAGCTGCAAATCCCGGTATCGCGCGTTAACGAAGCCTATGAGGTAGACAGACGCCGTACGATGATTTCCCTTGACCAAGCCTTAACAGGAGATGCCGGCAACGAGCAGTCTCTTGTTGACACCTTGGTTGACGGCAAATACCAGAATTTGCAAATAGCCAAAGAAGACCGTTTCATGCTGGGCGAAGCTATCAAGCAATTGCGCGATGGTTTGCGTGAGGTTGTTGAGTTGACTTTCTATGAGGACTTGAGCCAAACTGAAGTCGCTCGCCGCCTAGGGATATCTCAAATGCAAGTTTCCAGAAGACTGAGAGCAGCAACAAGCGAGCTGTACAAGATAATCACCCAAAGCAAGAAGGGCGCCAGCCAAAAGAACAACCATGACCCAAGCCGTCATTGAAACAGTCAACTTAGGCAAAGTACACTTCAGCAATTTTTTGAGAAAACGATTTCAGGCTCTAGACCAACTGAGCCTGACAATAGGTAAAGGCGAGACATTTGGCTTGCTCGGACTAAACGGCGCCGGCAAGACAACAACGCTCAAATTACTCCTCGGCCTCTTGCGCCCGACATCCGGCGAAGTAAAAGTTTTGGGATACGACGCAGGCGATACACGAGCACTCGCTCGAGTGGGATTTTTGCCGGAAGCTCCTTATTTCTATTCTTATTTAAGCGCACAAGAATTCCTTGATTTCTCCGGACGTCTATTTGCTTTGCCTAACAAGCAAAGGAAAGAAAGAGCCAAAGAACTTTTAGAACTAGTCGGTCTGACTGATGCGGCCAAAAGGCCAATTGGCAAATTCTCCAAAGGGATGATGCAGCGCCTGGGAATTGCCCAATCTCTTTTGAACGATCCGGAACTTATCTTTTGGGACGAACCGACATCCGGACTTGATCCAATCGGCAGGCGAGATGTGCGGACTATCTTGCACAGACTAAAGAGTGAAGGCAAGACCATATTTTTTAATTCACATCTATTGCCTGATGTAAGCGAAGTCTGTGATCGCATAGGTATTCTCAACAGAGGCAAGCTAATCTACCAAGGCAAGGTTTCCGACATTACTGCCGGTGGCAACTACCTAAAACTAGAGGACTTCTTCCTTGCCACCATTCAAGAAGCGGAAGCAAATCATAAGAAGGGCAACTAATTATGAACGCCATTAACGCCGTTATGACAATTGCTCTAAACACACTGCGTGAAACGGTGCGCGATCGTGTACTTTATGCATTTTTGCTGTTTGCCTTTATTTTGACCTTGGCAGGAATTGTCCTGGGAAGTTTATCAGTCGGGCAGAACCTGCGCATTCTTGTAGATCTGGGGCTTGCCACCATTTCCGTTTTTGGTGGCATTATTGCAATTTTTGTCGGCACTGCGCTTGTCTATAAGGAAATTGAAAAACGCACCATCTACCTAATTGTCACCAAACCGATCAAACGTTGGCAATTTGTCTTGGGGAAATTTCTTGGTCTGGCAATTTGTCTTTTAATCGTGACCATTCTTATGGGCAGCTTTCTTGTGGCATTAGCTTGGTACATGTCGCCTGATCAGAAGATCAATTTCGATTTAATCTATTCGCTGCCGCTTATTTATTTGGAATTGCTGTTCATAACGGCAATAGCAACATTCTTCTCAACTTTTGCCACCCCAATGATGAGTGTTGTATTTACACTAGGCGCCTGGTTGATAGGACATCTGGGACAGTCACTGCTTGCTCTGGCCCAGATTACAGACTCAGCCTCGACAAAGCTCATTCTAAAAACTGCCTATTGGGTCATGCCCGATCTGGCAAAACTAACTCTAGTACGCTCGGATTTAACAAGTGGTGTCAATCCCGGTTCTGAATTGATTACTTATCTGGTTGCCTATATCATGGCCTATATAGTTTTACTGCTTGCTCTGTCAACACTTATTACCGAACGACGCGAATTTTCCTAGATGCCAATAGACCTCAATTCACAGCTTACCCAAGATGTCCTGGTTGTAATTCTTGGTCTTGCTTGCGGCAGTTTTTTGAATGTTCTGGCATCGCGCACATTGGCAAATGAGTCCATATTGTGGCCGCCGTCGCATTGCCCGTCGTGCAATAAAAGCATTAAGTGGTACGACAATTTTCCAATAATTTCTTATCTCATCCTCAAAGGGAAATGCCGCTTCTGCCAGGCTAAGATTTCCATTCAGTATCCACTTGTAGAATTTTTTACGGCAATAATTTTCATCATCCTATTTAAGACGTTTGGTCCAACCTGGCAAACGGCAGCAATGATGGCATTTTCCTCTACGCTAATTGCGATAACCGTAACCGATTTAAGAGAAAAACTGATACCGCATGACATCACCTACCCTTCGATGCTTGTGGGTATCGCCTACAGTCATTTCATTCGCAATGATCTTTTAGGAACGCTTGCAGGCATAGGCATAAGTTACATCCTCTTTGATTTCATCGCTCACTACGGACTGAAATGGTATTTGTGTTTCCACAAAACGCCACCAGTCGAAGCCGGCGAAGCTCTGGCGGAAGCAGATGCTGAAAATGAAGAGATAGAAGTAATGGGCGGTGGCGACGCGGTACTATCGGCGGTGATATCCGCCTGGCTTGGTTGGCAGAAATTACTCGTTGCTCTAATTATTGGATTTCTGGTCGGCACCATAATGGGTGTCATTTATTTGGCACGCGAAATGTACAAGCACGGGATTATCAGCCAGTGCCTAAGACCTGTGCTGTTCGGAGCATCCCTGGGGATTGTTATTGTGGGAGCCATTCTAGGCGCCTTTCAAATGGCGGCCGGCGGGATTGCTTTATCTACGCCATGGCTGGGATCTTGCGCCCTGGGGGCAATCGCCGGCGGTATGCTCGGCTTTATTTCAGTCGGCAGCAAGGTCTCCAAGCCATTTCCTTTTGGTCCGGCGCTGGCAGCAGGGGCAATGGCCGCCATTTTTTGGACTGGCGGTGGCATCTTTCAAGCAGGTGATAGATAATGACTTTGGATGCGCGCAGCGGGGTTTGATAGTCAGTGTTCTCCCTAAATAAGACAGGCCCAAAGCTGGGCGTCGATATTAATAGTGAGACAATTACCCTTATCCAGGTCGAGAAGACCAAAAGGGGCATTGAATTCGTCCGTTTTGCCTATCAGCCAAGCCCGGTCAACTCCGTTCGTGAAGGAATTATTGTTGATCCGGAAGCAGTCGGCTATACACTGAAAGAAGTAATCCAATCAGCCGGTATCAAAATAGCCCGGCCGTTACCGCTTCTAAACGTGGCCGCACCTGGGCAATCAGTAATTATTCGTTTGCTGCCTGTACCAACAGGTATTCCGCCGGAAGAACTTGCCGACGTTGTCAGGCAAGAAGCCTTGCATCACGTGCCGTTTCCACTGGAAGAAGCTAATCTTGATTGGTCCTTATTGCCAGCTTCTGAGCGCACGGATGTTGATGGCGTACAAAGAGTCGATGTAATTTTGGCAGCTATCCAAAAACACATTGTGGATTCTTTCTGGCATGTTTCAGACATTGTAGGCATTCCATTAAACACTATAAGTGTCTCGTCACTGTCGACAATTAGAGCATTGGCTTTTGCCGGATACGGCGTACAAGATGACAAACTGACTATGTCAGTTTCCGTCCGTCACGACGGCACAGACATCAATTTCCTGAAGGCAGGCACGCCGTTATTCAGCCGCTCTGTTGTGCTGGGTATGGACACCTTAACGGAATCCATTGCGCGTAGTCTGGACATTACAGTGATGGAAGCGCGCGGTTTAGCTCCGCACATTCCTCTTTTGCAAACAACCAGCAATGACGCTGCTCTCACTCAAGCAGCACAAATCGCCCGAACTGTACTTGGTGATATTTCCGATGAAATTATTCGTTCGATTGATTTCTATCGTTCGCAAGTCGGTGAAGTGGAAATTCAGGAGATGTATGTTTCCGGTCCAGGTTCTATAGTTCCGCAAGTAGATCGCTTCTTGCAGACAAGGCTAAATATCCCTTCGACAATAATTGATCCGTTCCAGAATTTGGTTAACTCTGAACTTATCCCTATGAACCAGCGAGCAGTCTACGCATTGCCGTTGGGACTTTTGGTTGAGCCGGCCTGGTCGCCTGTCTCAACTGTGGATCTTGATTTAAATAGAGAAGGACCATCAGCAACTCTGCTGGAAGGCTTGGGTCCTGTTGCCGGAATTTCTGTCGTAGCTGAAGAAACTACTCCGTGGTTTATGCCTGCACTGGCTGTGGGCACTGCTATTCTTCTCGGGGTAGCCGGATTCTGGGCTTATGCCACACAAGTCGATATCCCACAAAAACAAGCTCAAATTGACCGTCAACAGGCGGATTTTGACAGACAGAAAGTCCAGCTAAAACAATTGCCCGAGATAAAAGAAGCCACCGAGCAGTTAGAACGGCGCAAAGTAATTCTGGTAAATATCATCAAGGAAAGACACCCTTGGTCACAGACTCTGGAAACCATAAGAACTGATACGCCGGAAGGCGTGCAGATAAGAAAGATTGTCTTGTCACAGCGCACGCTGCGCCTGGAAGGACACGCAACTGATTTCAAAGGCGTCAGCCACCTGGCAATCAACATTGAAGGGTCGCATCTTGCTCCGACAGTTGAGGTGGAATCAGCATCCCGAGAAGAAAAAGATCCGCGCATTATCAACTTTGCTATCACGGCAGCCATAACTCCTGAAAGAATAATCAATCCGGTAAATGCATTGCCTGGAACAGCGCCAGGAGCGCCAAATGTACCGAATGCAATTTCTAGTCGTCCACAATCCTCCAAACCACAATTTTTGGATTTTTATGCTACCTGGTGTGGCCCATGCAAAGCATTGAAGCCGCACGTAGAAGAAGCGCAACGTCAATATGGAGACAAGATTGAATTTGTCTCCATCGATATTGACGATCCAAAAAATAAAGCACTAGTTGAGCATTACAACGTTCGTGCCGTACCCAATATGTTTTTCCTTGGACAACAGGGACAAGTTTTGGATCACATGGTTGGCTTCCAGGGTCGCGATGCATTAATGAAGGCTATGTCACGTCTTTATACCGTTGCACAAAATGGCAGTAGCAGGTGAGGTGATAAATGCAACTTAGAGAAAAAATCTTAGTCTGCGCCTTGCCATTCGCGTTGGCGGCTGTAATGTGGTTTGCCGTTACCAGTCAGGCAGTTACTGATTGGCAGGCTAAAGATCAGGAATTAAAGGATAAATCCAAAGAACAAGTAGTTCTGAAAAGCAAAATTACCAACCTCAACAAACTCAAGGATGATCAAAAGAAACTTGAAGTAGAAATAGAAGCACTACGAGCTTCCGTACCGAAAGCACCCGATATCGATCTTTTGATGATTGATGTGGAAAGAATGTGCCAGGAGTCAGGAATGGACTTGGTCAGTGTCCAACCACCAGGCAAAGATAAATTAAAAGAAATTGCTCAAGAGGACAAAGAACAACAACAAGCACTGGAAAAATCCGGAGGCAAGTTGTCTTTAGGCGGCAAGAATAAGTCAGAGGCTATAAGCGGTCCCGATAAGGATAAAGACAAGGCAAAAGATAAGGACAAGAAGGACAAGAAGGCTAAAGGCAAGACTAAAGAAAAGCCCAAAGAAGTACTCACCCCAGAACAAGAAGCTGGACTAAACACATTGCTGGTTCAATGTAGCGTAACGGGCGACTATCCATCATTTGTTGAGTTGATGAAAAAACTGGAAGCCTATCAACGTGTAATTGGTATCAACCAACTTGAAATTGACTTACCGGAGATGAGCGCATCCGACAAGAAAAAAATGCAGGTTGAGCTGAACAAGAAATTGGACATCTCCTTTCTTTTGACGACATACTATTTACCTTAGAGATGAAAGATGCCAGATAGCAAGCGAACACGAATCTTACTGTTAATACTCGCCGGCGCTCTGCTCATCGGCGGCGTCAATGTTTGGCAAAATGCACAAATTGCAAAACAAGAAGAAATTACCGACAGACCAATAAAGGCGAAACGTACAAAAATCAAGAAGATGGCTGTGGTAGCTGTAAAACCGCCTTCGCCGGAGTTTAAGGTTGGCATGGCCGAACCGGTTCGCCAACCTGGTAATACAATGCCACAGCCAACGATACCCCCGACTACAACAATGACCGGCACGAACCAGACGCCAATGCCTGCAGTGCCTGCGCAAGCGCAAGAACCAACAAAAATTGCTGCTACTGGTCGCGTTGACGCCGAGGTAGTCGCACGAAAGGGTGCTGGAAGAAAGGATCCTTTTATTGGAATAACTGGATTGAAGCCGTTTCCGAGCCACGGCGCTTCACTGGACGAGGAAACACCTACTGCTCCAATCAAGAGCAAACGCATGCTCGTGCCGCCTCCGCCACCGGTTGTACATACTTATGCCCCACCAGTGCTTGCCTCAGACCAAATACCTGAACCACCGTCAAGGCCAATGCTCTCGCACAAGGTACGCCTAGTAGCTGTTTTGGCCGACCGGGCTGTGCTCAAAATAACCGATGGACGTCTTCGCGCAGACAACAAATGGCCGCCCACAATTACATTAGGCAGTGGAGAAAAGTTTGAGTCACTGGAAGTCGTCCGAGTTGCACCTGATAGCGTGACTATTGAAGAAGATGGCGAACGCTCAGTGAAGACTCTTGAGCGTATTCGCTAGGCGCTTTTATCTGGTTGTATTAGCTAAAAGCTCGGAATAATCCAAAGGTGTGTTGACATTGAAATATGCCGGCAATTGCACGGATGTATTGACCACTTGCTTATAGTCAAACACCTTCGCCGAGACACCTGTTAGCACTTCATGCACTGCATTTTTCCCGGCAAACAACGCATCTTCCAACGGTTTTACGCAGGACTTGGCATAGAAGCCAAGTAACGGTTCAACTTCGCCATCGTGTCCCAGAACTACGACATCATAATCACGCCTCTGGCGAGACATTTCCCTGACCAATTTTCTATCTATAAGAGGCATGTCGCAAGCAACAACAAAAACATGCTCATGCTTTGCTACCAACAGTCCTGAAAGAATGCCGCAAACGGGTCCGCGGTTAGGCAAAATATCTTTTACAACATCAACGGTCATTTGCGAAAAGGCATCCGGCTCATTAGCAACAAGAAATACTTCGTCGAACAATTTTGTAAATCTGTCGACTAGATGTTCAACGATTGTGCGTCCACCATAAGGCAGAAACGCCTTAGGTCTGCCCATACGCTTGCTCTTGCCGCCACATAGAATTAGTCCGGTGACAGGCAAAGGCAAAGTCTCACGACCAGCGGTGTCAAGAATATCCGGATGCTGTCTATCTAGGGATGCTTCCATCAAATTTCCACCCTTGAACATGTTCCTCTCCTGTCTGTTATTCGCCAGTGTATTGTGGGGGGCGCTTTTCTGCAAATGCTTTCAAGCCTTCCAAACGATCTTTTGTATTGAGCAATTGAAGATAAGCTTTTGTTTCGATTGCCAATCCAGCTTCGAGATCTCTATCAAATCCATTGTCTATGGCATATTTTGCCTGCTTTAGAGCAAGTGGCGCATTGTTAGCTATTTCTTTCGCCCAGTCTTCTGCCTGTTTCAGCAATTCCTGGTGGTAGGCACCACTGCCTGCACTTGCCGCCGGGACAACACGGTGCACAAGCCCAAAAGCTTGCGCATCCTTAGCTGAAATAGGTGAACCCGTGAGAATTAATTCCTTTGCTTTTGACTTGCCGATTAGACGAGGCAAACGCTGAGTGCCACCGGCACCAGGAATAATTCCAAGTTTTACTTCAGTCAATCGCAAACTCGCTTCTTCAACCATCATGCGCAAATCACAAGCTAGAGACAATTCTGTACCACCACCAAAAGCCGATCCGTTGATGGCAGCTATTACTACTTGAGGCAGACGCTCAACCGCCAGCATTGTTTTTTGAATCAAGCTCAAGTAATCCAAAACTTGTCCTTCAGTCATACCTTTGCGCTCGGCAAGATCAGCGCCTGCACAGAAAGCTTTTGTGCCGGAGCCAATAATCACAACCACACGGCAATCCTTGTCAGAACTCAGCTCATCGCAGGCTTTGAGAAGATTGGTCAACAAGTCTCTATTGAGACTGTTGAGCACATCCGGACGATTGAGTTTGAGAAAAGCTATTGAACCTTGCTTTTCAACAATTAGTGATTCAGTCATAGTCATTGCCGTCACTTCTTAGCCTCCACGCAACTCGCCTTGTCTCTTGATGCCAGTGCTGCTTTCAAATATCTTCCCGGCAATTGCCTACCGATGATTTCTTGCGCAAGAGCACCACAATCAACTAGTTTATTTAGATCAACTCCTGTTTTCACGCCCAAGCCATTGAGCATGTAAATCAAATCCTCCGTCGCTAAATTGCCGGCAGCGCCAGGCGCATAAGGACAACCGCCCATACCGCCGATAGAAGCATCAAATGTTGTCACGCCGCTTTCCAATCCGGCAACGACATTTGCCAATGCCGTACCTCTAGTGTCATGAAAATGCAGCGCCATTTTCTCCAACGGCACGCTCTTGGACAACAACTTAACCAGCGTTGCAACTTGTCCAGGTGTTGCCGCACCAATTGTGTCACCCAGTGAAAGTTCATCGATACCCATAGAAAGCAAACGCTCAACCAATCGCGCAACTTGATTACGATCAACAGATCCTTCATACGGACATTCAAATACAACAGACAAGTAACCCCGAACCAAATGTCCTTTTTCCTTAGCGGCAATTACCACTTCAGAAAGTGTCGTGACAGCTTCGTCGATTGTTTTATTTATGTTGCGCTTGCTATGACTTTCAGATGCAGACATAAATACCGCTACTTTGCGCACGCCGGCAGCATGAGCGGAATCCAGCCCCTTCAAGTTAGGCACAAGGGCAGATGTAATTACATCAGCAGGCAACTTCAATAAAGCTGCAACATCAGCGCCGTCAGCCAATTGCGGTATCCATTTCGGGCTGACAAAAGAAGTAATTTCTATATTTTTCAGACCAGCAGAGGCCAGCGCTTCAATCAAGCGAACTTTGTCCGCAGTCGGCACAAAGCGCTCTTCATTCTGCAGCCCATCGCGTGGACCAACTTCGAATACCGTAACTTGTCCAGGCAACTTCTCGAACATTTCGAACCTTCTCGTTACGTTCTAGGAAAGTGACAGCAGAGCATCGCCTTCGTTAACAAAGTCACCAGTGCCGACTTTTATTTCGGCTACTTTTCCTGCACCAGTTGAATGAACCGGCAATTGCATTTTCATTGATTCAAGTATGACGACATCTTGTCCGTCGCTCACGTCGTCGCCGACTTTGACAAGAACGTCTACTACGATGCCAGCCATCATGGCCGTTACTTCACTCACTTTTCCACCCGCCAAATCTACAATAGGAAATCGCGACAATCTACATTGAGATACATAGGAATGCGCAACGCCCTCAATGTTATCAGATGCGGTTTAATTTTCGCCAAAAGAATTATCTAAAGAGACCACGTAGCGCGTCGTTGATGTTCTTGACGGTGTCGTCATCACCCTCGGCTTCTTCCGCCTTTTTCTCTTCAGCGGCAGCCGGTTGAGCTTTAGGAGCTGCTTTTGGTGGTTCTTTAATAGGTTTAGCAGTGCCTTGCTGGGCTTTGGGCGCTGCTGGAGCGGCTTTAGCTTCAGCTTTTTCCGCCTTAGCCGGTGGTTTAGCCTCGCTAGTAGCCGATTTCGAGGCATAGCGATTCATGATTTCCATGACATGATCCCTGTCCGCCTCGACCGTTTTCAAGCGCTCGCCACATTCGACAATTCTGGCTTCCAGCTCAGCTATCTGCTCTTCAGACTGCTGAATTTCAGCGTCAACTGCAGCTTCTTGCTCGGCAAAGTGCTCAAGCGTTTGCTTTAATACATCGGGGTTAATACTGGGCACGACTGATAATTACCTCAAAACCAGGCCATTAGAGCCTTCTATATAGATCTATTACCACTTAAAGGGCGATTTAATCAGAAACTTAAACTTGTTGCAGGTATCGAACCAGCTGGGTGTACTCATTTAAGTCCGCCGAAGTTGATTGCAGGTCAATACCGTCGGCATATACATGGACGAGGGGATCGACCGGATCCGGCAGCACTAGAATCCAGTGCTCCGGCCTAGTCTGAATCTTAACACCATCAAGAAGTTCCATGGGCTTGTTGTGATGTTTTTCCACCAGCAAACGCATAACGCGTCCCTTGCGTTCCCATGGACAGTGCACCGAATCAACTTGATAAATAAGCGTCGGCAACTGATTAACCGCCTGCGACAGTGTGCGTCCTTGATATGTTAGATGCTCCAAGACCTGACCTATGACAAACATAGCGTCATAGCCATTTTGGAATTCCGGGAAAACAAAACATCCATTGGACGAGCCCCCTAGAGCAGCATCGGAAAGTTGCGAAACCGTCACGCCAATTTCTGTTTCCGATGCCTTGCAGCGCACAACTTTCGAGCCGTAGCGAGCGGCAATGCGCTCTATTACAGAGCTGGAATTTACAGGCACAACAACGGAGCGCCCTGGTTTGTCGCGTAAAACGATATCGACAATTGTGGCAAGCAGTAATTCACCGCGAATAATTTGTCCTGTTTCGTCAACGAGAGTTATTTGCTCACCATTGCGACCAATCTGGATACCCAAATCAGCCTTCAAAGCTTTTACAACATCAGCTAATTGCTTGCGCATGGCAATGCGCTCTTCTTGCCGTGGCGGCACACCACGGATAGAAGCGTTCAAGACAACGGTTTCCACACCTAATTGACCAAGCAAGTCAGGCAAGATTACGCCAGTTTCAGCCATCGCATAATCAACTGCAACCTTTGGCGCACGCGTGGTAAACGAACCATCTTTGGTCATACGTGTGAATGTCGAACCGGGCATCACACAGAATGCCACTTTGTCTTGTTCAAACACCTGACCTTTTATGTGGGTCAAGAATTCGGCCATGTAGTATTCGCGCACGCGACTTGGATAACTAATATTTCCGACATCAGCCGGCAAGCAGCGCGGAAAGTCTTTCTTAAAGAAGGTACCTTCAATCTTGCGCTCCATTGATTTAGATATTACCGTTCCATCGCTATTGAAAAACTCAATGGCGATCTTGTCAGTTTCACGCTGCGAAACTCGCGTATGAATGAGACCTGCCGCTCTTTGTGTTTTCACATAGAAACGAGCAATCGGCAAAGGCATCGCTTCCAGGTTTTGCACCTCAACACCGACAGACATCAACCCAGAGACAATTGCTCGGCTGATCATGCGACTGACGCCCCAATAGTCGCGGCTGACAAGCACGGGTCCATTTTTAATAGTGGCACCATAAGCCGCCGCCAAATTAACAGCAAACTCCGGAGTAATTTCCACATTAACCAGTCCAGATACTCCACGAGCACCAAAGAGGCTTCTCGGCGCACGCGTCCCCCAAATAACAGAAGAAGTTACACTGGCTCCTGAATCGACTGACTTATTGGGCCAGATTCGCACATCCGGAGCAATATGGGCTTCTTGTCCCACAGACGAGTCCGCACCGATGACAGCACCTTCAAGAATTTCTGCACCTCTGTGCACAGTCACGCTTTTACAGAGAATGCAGGCGCGCAGTTGTGCTTCGTTGCTTATATAAGAACCCGACCAAATAATTGGCTGCTTCAGTGAAACCTTTTCTTGAACAATGACATTGTCGCCTATCACAGTGTGTGGACCCAAATGGGTATCACGTCCAATACGGCAATTGCTGCCTATTAATATTGGGGCTTCCAAATTAGCTTTGGGATCAATTTCTGTCCCTTGTCCAACAAACACACCGGGAACTATTTGTTGTTCGGCAATTTCTAGTTTCACTTTGCCATCAAGAATATCCAGATGCGCTTGGCGATATACAGCCAAATTGCCTATGTCGCACCAGTAACCATCAGCAACGTATCCATACATTGGCTCATTGCGCAGAAGCAGCAATGGGAAAAGATCGTTGGAGAAATCTTGCTCGCGGCCCATAATTATATAGAGCAGAACTTCCGGTTCCAGTATGTATATTCCAGAATTTACCGTGTCTGAAAATATTTCCGATGCGCCCGGTTTTTCCACAAAACGTTGAATACGATTCTCACCATCGGTTATGACTACGCCATAATCAAGTGGATTTTCCACACGCTTCAAAACAATTGTTGCTTTGGATTTTTTCTCTTTATGGAACTGAATGGCCTTGGTCAAATCAATGTCAGTTAAACAATCACCTGAGATAACAAGAAAAGTTGAATCCAAATTATCTTGAATCGCTTTGACACAGCCCGCTGTACCCAACGGCTTGCCGTGCTCAGTTGAGTATCGAATGTTGACACCAAACTCACTGCCATCACCGAAGTAATTCTCAATTGCTTCAGGCAAATAGTGCAGCGTAAAAACGATGTCGTCGAAATTGTGCTTTCTCAAAAGGTTGACTATATGCTCAGCCATAGGCTTATTAGCCACGGGTACCATGGGCTTTGGCAAATCGCTGGTTAAAGGTCTCAAGCGGGTGCCTGAACCACCGGCCATGATTACGGCTTTCATTGTTGTCTAGCTCCTTTTAGGATCTGGCCATCGACGGGGGCACCACGGCCTTGGCGGCCTTTAAAGTTGGTTTTTCAGGACGAGAAGCAACACCGTCAGCACCCATGGCTGCTGCTTGCATCAGGACTTTTTCATAGACTTCGTTTGTGCGCTTTGCTATGACTTTCCAATTGTAGATGTGTGTCACTTTGTCATAGGCATTTTTCTTGAGCTCAGTTGCCAGCTTTTCGTTGCGCAGAGCTTCTGTAACACCCCAAGCCAATGAACCGGCGTCCCCTGTGTAAGTTGTAATTCCCGTGACCATGTGCTCAACAAAATCGGTGAGACCGCCAGTGTCTGTAGATACAACGGGGACACCTGCTGCCATACCCTCCAGAGCGACAATGCCAAATGGTTCATAAAGACTAGGAATACAAACGACATCAGCTATTTTGTAGATGCGCACCAAATCTTCATCGCTTACGTAACCCAAGAAACGGCACTTATGTCCGACACCCAAATAGTCAGCCTTGGCTTTCAGTTCATCGAGGAAATAACCACTGCCGACAAAAACAAATTTAGCGTTAGGAACCGCTGCCAGAATATGCGGTGCTGCATCTAGTAAGACTTGCACTCCCTTCTCTTGCACCATGCGACCAACGTACAAAATAACCTTCTCAGAATTAGTTGCATATTGGCTGCGCAATTTTTGCACATCAAATGACTGATTGAATTTTTCAGGTGAGCAACCATTGGGAATGACCACAATTTTGTCAGCCGGCACTCCAAACAGCCTCATAAGTTCATGATGCATGTGCTGACTGTTAACAATCACATCCCAGGATTCAAACGTAAGGCGCCATTCGACTTGGTGTATATAACGCTGAACATCGTTGTGAATTCCATGCATGCGCCCAGCTTCTGTAGCGTGAATCGTCGAGACTATAGGCAGCCCAAAACCTGTCTTCATTACCCATGCAGCATCAGTCACCATCCAATCATGAGCATGCACAAGTGAAAATGGCGTTTTACGATGCAACTCAATTGCATATTGCAAAAGACCAAAATTCAGACGCGAAACCCAATTCAAAAAGTCCGGTGTGGAATCTGTTTGATTTTTTACACGGTGCACATGTACACCATTGTCCATCTCATGCTCTTTAGCGCCGGGATGATCCGCTGTAACTACATGAACTTCCCAACCCAAGTTAACAAGCTCGTATGATAGTTCAGCTACAACGCGAGCAAGTCCGCCAATAATGCGCGGCGGATACTCCCAGGAAAGCATGAGCAATCTTTTGGTTCCGTTTGCCGGTTTGATATCGCGGTGATTGTTATTTGGCATTTTGCTACTCACTGGATAGAGGTCTTGTCATTAAGGTCATAATCGCGTGCTCTGGTGTAGTTGTTCCCTTAATTGTGGCGTTAATCTGCGTCACAATCGGTAAATCAATTCCCAAATTCTTTGCCATTTCGCAAACTGCCTCTGCAGTCCAAACTCCTTCGGCAACTCCGCCCAAGTTGTTAATTACGTCAGCCAGCGATGCTCCTTGCGACATTTGTTTACCGAGTCTGTAATTTCGAGACAATTCACTGGAACAAGTAGCAAAGAGATCGCCCATTCCGGCAAGACCTGTCAAGGTAGAGGGCTTTGCGCCAAGCTTTCCAGACAAGCGCATCATCTCCACCAAGCCACGCGTGAGCAATGTTGACTTCGCGTTAGCTCCTAAGCCCAAACCATCAACGCATCCGGACGCAACTGCAAAGATATTTTTCAACGCCCCACCCAATTCAACGCCAATCACATCATCATTGGTGTAGACACGAAACGACGAAACGGAAAGAGCAACTTGCACAGCAGAGGCAGTCTTCTCGTCATCGGACGCTACAACAGTTGCCGTTGGCAACCCTTTAGCTATTTCACCCGCTAAATTGGGCCCCGATAGCGCTGCTACCGCAAAACCAGGTGCGCACTCTTTTAAGACTTCCGTCATACGCTTCAGAGTGGAAAGTTCAAATCCCTTTGCGCACGTGACAAGAATTGGTTTGGCATTGCCATTTGATTCTTGAGCCTGCCAGGCTTTATAGAATTTGCCGGCGACCTCACGCATCGACTGGGACGTACAACAAAAGAGTATAACCTCGGCTCCTTTGACTGCCTCGGCCATATCTGATGATATGCGAACTAGAGTAGGAACTGTGGCACCGCCTTTTGGATGCCTGTGCTCTTTTTTCAGTGCGACTTTTTCTGTTTCCCGAACCCAAATGGAAACTTCACGACCGTGATTCGAGAAAAGCCAAGCGAGAGTGGATCCCCAACTACCCGCTCCCATAATTGCTATGCGAGAAGAATTTTGCTCGATTGCCATAGATAAATTTTAGCGCGCAATTACGCTTGTAATCTGGTCAAAGAGTGAAGTTCTATCGTTTCGTGACAAACTTTTGACAACTGCCTATGGATGACTATTTCCAGACGTCTTAAATGGTCCTGATTTCGATGGCAGCATAGACAAGACTACAGCGTTTTTGATCATGCGCTGGACAAGTTTTCTGTCGGCCGGGCTGTCTGATGTAAGCAGGCGCTTCATTGGGGCAACGCTCATCATCACAGACGGCAGCGAGAAGTCGGCTGAATAAGCACGAATGTCGTCTGCCACCAATTGGCTCTTCGGGTTTTTGTAGCCTATAAGTTTCGATGGATTTATCTTGTCGAAGTCCGCATCTAATTGTCTTGTTAACACGACTTGCTTTCCTGGCGACATCGTAATTATCTTGTTGCCCGACTTCACACGAACACGACCTTTCGGACCATCGCTAATGTCAAATACGGCGACATCATTGCCTGTTTCCATAACCAAAACTGTTGCGCCGGTTGGAATTTCAACACTACCTTCTTGCACCTGCACGGTAATATCTGCGTGCGGCTGAAACACAAAATTGCCTTGTTGCAATACACATAGATTGCCTACCGTCGATGAACCAATCGATGCTCCATGAGACTGCATTTGCCCTACAGAATTTGAATTGAATTCAGCAGCATCGCAATAAGAAAAACTTTGCCCAAGGGCTTGGTTGTCTGTCGTAGGTTGATTGCCCGGCAAGTCATGACCGGAATCCCCTATGAAATTTGCGGAATTAATCGTATTGGCGAGCCCGTGGCTGTTACCCATTTGCACATCCAGCGCTACCTGCTGGCCACCTTGAAGGTAGTTCACGTTGGAATTCCCCACTAACTGGTGCTCGAGACTGGCGCCTGTTTGGCCCAATGTCTGCACATCGTTGATTTCGTTGGCAAAAACACTGGACTCGAAAATATCCTGTAACGTCTCCGGCGACTGTCCTAGTAATGGAGGAGGCGGCGGCGGTGGTAAAGGAAGTGGGGAATAAAATTGTTCATCAATGTAATTAGGATTGGAAGCAGTATAACCCAAAAACGTACGTATTCTTAGAGGATCGCTAACCGTGCCGATTGTTCCGGCTGCCTGAAGTGTTATGTAGTCTGCAGCCAAAGTAAACTGACCGGACATTGAAGGGGTATTTAAGATATCAGCGCCAGATACTAAGGTTAAGAATTGCGCAAAACCAATGAAGCCGTTGAGAAAAATCGATCCTGTGGAAGAAATTTCCACTCTTGAATTAAATGGAAAGCTACTGGCAGAAGATGAATCAATAATCAAATCACCAGTTTGGTTAATATAGACATCGCCCACAGTGCTGAACTCAAGGCTTGATATCGCAGTCGTAATGGCCCGACCACCCAAGCCCGGTCGAGAACCAAAGTTCCCAGTGTTGCTGTCAAAACTTAACAAGCCTGCCTTTATCTCACCGGCAGCGTGCACCACATTACCCGCCCTTGTCGTTATTTGAACTTTACCATTGCCGTTAACACCAATGGTATCAATATCGCCGTTTATTGTTATTGATCCTAAAGCCGGATCATTTCCCGTCGAAGACAAAGTTACATCTCCGCCGATGTCACCCACGTTAATAGTAAGCGGACGTGAACTTGTATTTATGCTGCCGACAACGATGCTACCACCATTAACAATAGGAGTTCCCGTTGCAATTGTCACAGAACCAACGACGTGTGTTACACCATTAAAGATCCTATGGAAATTTTCAGCGTGAATGTTTTGCAGGCTGATATTGCCGCCACGACTTTCTATTACGACATTACCCGATCCGAGATCACCAATAGTAATAATGTCACCAGTGACCAGAATAGAACCGGTCGCGACGTTTGAACCATTAGCTACAAGATGCACATTGCCACCAACGCCATTTGTCCTAGCCACGACTGGGCTTCCGCCAGGCACAAAGTACGATGCGTGGCTGTCAATTGCACCGTTGACTGTAATATTTGTACCAGCCGTTAAATTGACGTCCCCACCATTTAATCCCGGCATAACACCAGAAAAGCCGATCAGGCGCGCTCCATTGAATGATGTAATCGCATTTGTTGTTACAGAGGAAAATTCACTGATTAGATTAACTGAGCCAGCACCCTTATCTCCTTCCGTTCTGATTGTTCCAGTCTGTATATAACCCGATGATGTGGCACCCTGAGACGTCAGCGTTACGTCTCCGCCCTTTCCATTAGATCCATTTGGAAAGAACGAAGCGAGATTAGAATCGAAAGTATAAGAACTCGCTTTAATATTACCCACGACAATATTGCCGCCATTGATGCTTCCAGTACCAGTTGTAATTTCAACATTGCCCGCATGATTGGGAGGAGTTCCTGAACCACTAAAAATCTGTTGCAAGTTATCAGTGAAGATATCACCAGTGGTAATGTCCCCGCCTTGCGTAACCAAACGCAAATTGCCGCCGCCAGTACCACTCGATGTAGCCAGCTGGTTTGTATTGATAGTAGACATAGCCCCGGTTGTTATAAGTGTAATATTGGTTTTAGGCATGTGGAAAAACACTCCCGGATCAGCGCCAATATTGGCATTGCCTAATGCATCAGGTTTGGCCGTCAATGTGAAATCGCCCCCGGAACCAGCAGATCCGGCCAAGTAAACATTACCGATACTTGTCACATTGGAAGTGGAATTGGTGTGGCCGAAAGTTAAGTGAACGCCGGTGTTATCCAATTTATTTGTAATGGTTACATTCGAGCCACCGTCCAGCGATAAATTGATGGCAGAGATAGAAGCAATGGTGCCTGGGGCTTGCTGAATGAGAAAACCGGTATTATTTCCTGATTGATGGGAGAGTTTTACTGTTCCTGCCTGAATTGTCGGATTACTGCCATTGCTTACAAGCGTTATGGAGGCATCACCATTGACGTCCGATCTTGTCGTAAAGGCAAATTTCTGCGAAGCGGACATGCTTACAACAGGCAGGATAATTGGTCCCACAGAATCCAAGAAAACACTGCCAGTCGTGCTGAAATGAAAGTCCGGAGATTGCATATCAATGTGTGAAGCGTCGGTTCCTAAATCGCCCGAACTACTTGTTAGATTGACCGTATGCGCAAACAAAGTGCCCTGATAATTAGGACGGGTTATGGTGCCCGATCCATCGGCAGTAAGATTGATCGTGCCGACAGGGCCGCTGACAATTATGTCGTGGTTAATAATTATCGAAGCATTGCTGCCGGAAGTTGTGGTCAGACTGAATACTTTGTCATTGCCGGCACTTGAAGTTATAAATACATCCACATTGGATGCACTTCGAATGCTGAGATTGTCATTACCACTTATCGCCTGTAAACGTACACTCGCATTGCCGTTGCTAGCTATAGACACACCGATATGGTTATCGAGTAGACCCGTGCCAAATGTAGCCAACTGAATAGTATTTGCTTGCAGCCAGGTCGAGCCAGGAGCGCCGTCGCTTATATCTTTTATAAAACCAGCCGCAGGACCACCTGAAAATCCGGTGACCATAAATATTGTTTCTGCTCGTATTAGTTGGTTAACATTGATATTGCCATTATTACTGACTGAGACTGTGCCATATTGAGTAGCATTTACACCTGGCTGCAGTGATATGTTGTCCACTCCGTTGACAGCAAAGCTACCAATTATAAATGCCCGTGGTGCTGCTATTCCAGACGCACCAGCTGCAAGTTGAAGGTGACCGCCGTTTTGACCTGGTCCGCCATCAAGAACTACTTGAGTAATATGCAAGAAATTACCCGCCATCACCGTAACATTGCTTTCACCCACACCTGTAATAGTGTTAATACTAATCGAACCAAACGAAGCTGGACCGCAACAGAAAGAAGCGCTAGTGACACCAGTCTGTGTATTTATATCAACTGGAGTTGGTGTAGGCGGCCATCCCATCGGATCGGTCGCTGAAATGTTGATGTTTCCAGAGCCGGCAGTACCACCAGCAGTTCTAATTGAACCTAAATTGATAGCGGATCCACCACCATTGGCAATTATCATAACATCGCCACTGTCTGCGCCAGCACCTTGACTCTCCACGGTTACCGAGGGGTGCAAGGTAATTCTTCCGGTACCGTCAAGCGCACTCAGCATGGTAGCAAAAGCAACAAGAGTAATATCGCCACCTTTGCCGACAGTGCTGGATGACCTTAAAGCGTTTGAGCCAAAATTCTGTACAATTGAACCGCCCGAAGGTGAAGACCCGATTACGGTAATTTTGTCACCATCATTTGTGTAATCCGCACCAGCAACCGCTACGATATTGCCTCCATCGCCCACAGTGGAAGATGTATCAATCGCTACAAAGTTGATATTTCCACGCGAGACAAAAACAGCAGCCCCATTAATGACGCGCACGGTATGCAAGTCAAGACTGGAACCTGCTGCTATGGTTAACGATTTACCATTGGAGAATATGGGTTGACTATTTGCCTGAAATGGTCCGCCGCTTGCGAAGGCAAGATCAAACTCATAGCCACCCAGACCAAGATTTAGCGGTGCAGCTAACGAAGTGGCTCCCTGTGAACTAGGTAAACCAATAATCACTCGATCAGCTGTAATTGCATTTAGTAAACTACTCGTTGCATAAAATGTCCCCGCCGGACCAACCGACAAACCATTCACAACAATTGGTTCATTCGTAGAGGGAATTAGTCTAACAGCGCCGGTACCGGCATCGATAGTACTTGTCGCTACAATATTGGCAGCCGAGAGAATAATGTCCGCATTATTGGATAATATGCCGGCATTAATATCCATTGTTCCTGTTCCATCAGCAGTGAGGCGAATTTTGTCATGCGCAGTAATGGTGTCATTGACAATAATCGAACCGTTACTTCCTAAAATTGAAGCTAACGTCACAGTGCCGTTAGTCGAAATCGGCCCAGATACTGTGATTGAACCGTTTTCCAATATGAACACTGGTCCTGTCGATGTAATAGCTCCAATATTGATGTTTTCGCCAGGATTTGCATCGACAATATAATCATCGGCAGAATTAAGTGATAAGTTAACAACGTTTCCGGAACCGGCTGCTATATAAATCGGATGATCAACATCTCCTACATGATTACCTGAGAGTATAATGTTGTCCGCCTGCAAGGCTGAACCGGATGTGTCGATGATGTCACCATCAGCGGATAAATCAATCTTCCCTCCGGCACCATCGATAACGATTGGCGACTGAATTGTGATTGAACTGCCTGTAGTGGGAACCAAAATATGAAAATCGATTATTATTCCTGATGTTGCTACACCAGAGTTAAATAAATTCACGCTCGTGTTGTCTTGTATATAGACGTCTCCGCTTGAGGATCTTGCACTCAAGTTGGGCACAGAAACGAGCAACGGCTGCAACGCATTGCCGATATAGCCAGAGTTTATTGCAAGAGTATTTGTTGAAAGAACGCCTGAAATCGTCTCAACGCCACCTGATGAATCCGTCAAGAAAGTCAAGTTATATGGAACGCTTGTCGCCGCAGCCACAAAAATACCGCCGGCATAAGTGGGTGAGCCGACAGTTAAAACGCCGGTAGTAATATTCGAGAGCAAAGCACTATCAAGGTAGAGCACTGAAGGAGTCGAACCACTTCCTCCAAAAATAACGCCTGTTGCGCGATAGGGAATAAATTCAACCGAACTATTCTTTGAATTAATTACGCCGCCTACACTCACTGCGTCAACATGCAAGGAGATCGCGTTCGAGGTGCCTGACTCACCGGCACCACCGGCATTAAAGCCACTTTCACCGGGAGGTAATAGGGCCACACCGCTAAAGCCGCCGCTAAGCCCACCGCCGCCGCCTACACCCTGAGGGATATGGGAAAAGTCCTGGGAGTAGCCACCACCGCCTCCACCGGCGCCGCCCCACTGAAAGCTAAGCGTCGTCGTATACAGACCATCTTCACCAAATCCAGCTCCGTCATAGCTAATACCGCTGCCGCCACCCTTTCCGGATTCACTGGCGCTACCGCCAGTTCGTCTCCTGCCTGATCCGCCGCCACCACCTCCTCCTGGACCGCCAAAACTCCCGCCGCCACCACCGCCTCCTCCGCCGGGCGAATCAAAACTGAGTATCGCTCCAACCATTCCAGCACCACCTTCGCCACCTCCGACGGCGTACAAGCCTCCCGTAACGGATACTGCAGAAGGAGCAGAAATCGTGATCGTACCAGCATCACCGCCGACACCACCGTCACCGCCGGGGCCACTTTGTAGATTGAAGCCATCGGTTACAGAACCACCACCGCCGCCTCCTCCGCCACCGCCTGATGAATTAACATCACCCGTGACGAAAATTGTATTGCCGGTAGTGCTGGTTGTACCAAGATAAATGTTACCGCCCGAGCCGCCGCTGCCTCCCTCGCCACCAACTAGTGAAGTGTTGGCACTCGCCCCGGCACCGCCACCACCTCCTCCTCCAAAAGAGAGAATTGATTGCGTAGTGATCGGTCCACCTGCTATCAGGGTTACATTGCTACCGTTACCGCCGTTACCACCCCATTGAGCGTTGCCGTTGAAAGCCGTATTGCGCGGGGCACCGGTACCGGCAGCACCGGCTGCATTTATGAGCCCTGTGTTAATCGCTCCGGCTGTCGAGATGTTGACGGTTCCTGCTGTATGCGTTGCATCGGCAAATGCTCCACCAGTCACAATCTGTCCTACTAATATTGATCCGTTTTGCAAATTATTCGATGTGAACAAACCAACGACATTGCCGTTGGCGGTGTCCACAGTCGGCCCGCCGGGCCCGGCATTTGGTGTAGCAACATTCAAAGCAACAATGCCACCACCACCTGCACCAAAAGAAGAAGCCGGTGTATTGATACCACCCATTCCAATAGCCATTCCGCCGGCAGCTTCAGCAACGACAGTCACATTTCCATTTGCTGACGCGCCGATACCATTAGTCCGTACAATTACTCCGGGTGCCAGAGCAACATGACCTCCTCGCGTTTGTCCGGTTTCATAATCAGCGAATGCAATTAGAGTTAAGTTGCCTCCCTTGCCGGAACCGCTGCTTGTATCAATAGCCTGGATATTTTGACTGGCAAAAGGCCCGAAATTTCTACCTGCGGTCAAGAAGATATCGCCACCGGACTCCGACCTATCTATGTTTATGCAGTTAGCACAAGAGCCGGAGGCATCAACCGCCACGGCACCGGCGGCCAAAACGAGATTGCCTCCATTGGTTATTAATTGGGTATTTGTCTGAGAGGTGAAGATGTTTTGTCCGGCAATCGCTACTAAGTAAGGAGCAGAAACAACTGAATTTAAATTCAAATCGCCAGTCACCACGACATACGGATCGCCAGTGGCATTGATGGTACCCAATTGCAAAACCGGCGCATCAACAGTCATGCGTACACATTGTCCCCACGCATTCAAAACACCAGTCACATTACCGACATTCAAATCAACAGTGCCTTGTCCGCCATGGAGATTCAACACCTTTGATAGATAGTCACCGCCAAGCAAAGAAATATTTGCCGCACCGGCATATGCCTGATCGCGAAAGTTGATTGAACCATTCAAAGCTTGCATCACGCCGCCAAGATTATTCACCGTCATGTTTGTAATTTGTGCCGCATTGACGTTGATGTTTCCGTAAGTAGCGGCCATTAATCCGGCGTTGGTTATATTTCCTGCCATTGAGGTGAGTGCCAGAGACTGCATCGCTTGCATGACTGCATTAGCTCCGACGTTGGTAATGGAGCCTCCGGCATAAAGATTTAAATTGCCGGAACTGGCAATTGTTCCGGCATTCACAATGTTGTTGATAGCGCTTAGGTTCAGGTTCAAGCTGGACAATGCTGAAGGCAAACTCGCCTGCAAGGTAGATGGCAAAACCGTCGATAGCATTGCTCCCTGATTATTGAAAATATTGAGAGCACTAACTGAAGCAGACGTTGTCGCAGCGTTTGTTGAGTACAAATAAAAGCTGCCTGAATTTACAAGATTACCGGTCAGATTGATGGCGCCAGCAGAAGCTGCATTGGACAAAACCGTGACTCCTGACGGAATAGTAAGCGAGCCCAGCATCGAACCCAAATGGCTACCAATGGTCATAGTGCCACCCTGCGCTGCTCCCATGCTGTCCAGAACCAGGCTTTGCACACCCGTTCGCATTATCTGATGAAGGGCAACCATTTGCGCAGGCGTAACAGCACTGCCAGGCGCAATGGACGTAAGCACACCGCCCAAATTAACGTTGACAGGATTGGTCATGGATGTTGGAGCCGTCATCGAGGCGACAGTTGAGGACAAATTCAAATTCAGCCCAGCATCAGGCGCAGTCGCCGCTGCGCTCTGGGCAGCCAAGCTAGCATCCGGTACGGGGTCAACAGGTATTTCTTGCGCCAGAATTGGGCACTGAAGCCAATTCAAAGCCAATACCAAGACGGCAACTAGTACGTTTCTCACTCGCCCTCCAACGCCTGAAACAAGCACCCAATTGGTGCCGAGGACAAATCGGCCGCAACTCCACCACGACCCCGCCAAGGTCGAAAATATATGTCTATTTTATCATTTAGCTATTGACAGCCGGCTTTTTTCTTATCTGACGGCAGCCTTTTTAATCCATGAGTATTTGAGTTACACCCAGCAAAGCAGGGATTTCACACACATCATTTCCATGGATTGAAAACCCGAACGCGCGCTCTACTAAAGTCTTCAGTGTCCCGAGTGACGACGGTAAGTCCATGGTGGACTGCTGTTGCCGCTATCAATGAGTCCATTATTGGCATCGGTCTTCCTTCATTTGCGAGACTGCCGGTAAACTCGCCCCAATCGAGCAGAACGCCGGTATCAAGTGGCAATATCCGATTATCAAAACGGATTAGCAATTCCTCGTGTAACCATTTGGCTAACATATCGCGCCGCTTTACACTTGGTGTTCGACTTATTCCACGTCGAATCTCGCCGATGGTAACGACACTAAGATAAGCGGACTCTTCTACCAAATCGTGAAGCCATTTTGTGACAGCTTGGTTAGGGCGAGGCGCCACAAATTCAGAAACTACACACGTATCAAGAAGAAAACTCATTTCTTGAATCTCACAACTCTATTTCCCTGCCTAAGCTTTTATCTCTTTCAATCTTGATACCACTTCCTGCAAGTGGAGATGCCATCAAAAACTCAGCTAGACTCTGCTTCTTTTCATTTACTTTCTTTCCCTTGAGCTTCAAGAAATCGTTGTAAGAAAGCAAAACAGCAACTTCAGTCCCTCGGCGTGTAATGACTTGAGGCCCTTTCTTTTGAACCTCATCAACAAGCTGGCACAAGCGATTTTTAGCTTCTTGAAGTTGCCACATGGAAGATTACTCCTGTCTAGACTGTCTAGATTATATAATTTTCGAACAACCCTGTCAAGATGCTCAAAATCTAGACAGACGCAGGAAGCCTGCTAATCTAATTTGCTCTGCTGAGAGGACTAAGCATGCCAAACACCAAACAAACCGAACACATAGGAAAAGCAATTTTTTTGGACAAACCGGAGAGTAGTTTTTCTGTTCGAGAAGTTAGGTATCCAATACCGCAAGGCGATCAGGTACTTGTCAAAGTAGCAGCCTGTGGAATTTGTCACAGCGATAGTTTTGCCATGGATGGACACTTCCCCGGACTAAAATATCCAGTTTGTCCCGGACATGAAATTGCCGGAACCGTTGAAAGCGTCGGACCGGATGTGAAACGTCTGCAACCGGGTGATTGCGTCGGCGTCGGCTGGCATGGCGGACATTGTGGTGAGTGCGCCGCTTGCCGCAGCGGTGATTTCATATCTTGCAGTCTGCTGAAAACGCCGGGCATTTCAATTGCCGGCGGGTACGCCCAATACGCAATTTTTTCCGAATCGGTGTGTGCATTAATACCGGACGAATTGGATTTTGCCGATGCTGCACCCTTGCTTTGCGCCGGCGTAACAACATTCAATGCCTTGCGCCATTCCGGAGCAAAAGGTGGCGATGTAGTAGCCATAATTGGGATTGGTGGACTAGGACATTTAGCCGTTCAATTCGCTAACAAAATGGGTTTCTACACTGTTGCAATCGCACGCGGCGATGACAAAGCGGAATTTGCAGGCAATCTAGGCGCGCATTTATACATCAATTCGGAGAGCAAAGACGCCGTAAGAAAATTGAAAAATATTGGCGGCGCCAAAGTCATTCTTGCAACTGCTGCCAGCTCAAAGGCAATGTCGCCATGGGTTGATGCACTAACAATCGGCGGCAAAATGGTAATAGTTGGTGCGGATACAGAGCCCCTAAATATTTCCCCCATTCAACTCATCGGTGGCAGAAAACAGATTATGGGCTGGCCCAGCGGAACGGCAAAAGACTCCGAGGAATGTCTGGAATTCTCAGCACGCTTCGACATAAGACCAATGATCGAAGAGTATCCGTTCGATCAGGCTCAAGAAGCATACGAGCGCATGATGAGTGGTGAAGCAAGATTCCGCGTGGTAATTACGCAGCCCGATTAATCTACTTTTTCAATCTCGTTCGCGGATCGAGGGCGTCACGCAGTCCATCGCCCAAGAAGTTGAACGACAGCACAGTCAGGAAAATAAATAGGCTCGGAAAAAGAATCAAATGCGGATGAGTGCGTAACGAGCGCCAACCATCCGCAGCAAGTGTGCCCCAGCTACAGGCGGGCGGTGAAAGACCTAACCCGATGAAGCTCAATGTGGATTCGGAGAGAATTGCCGATGGAACAATAAATGTGAGGGCAACGATAATTGGTCCCATGGCATTGGGCAAGAAGTGTTTGCATATAAGAGGAAGCACTGGTTGACCGCAGGCACGAGCCGCTTCGATGAATTCCTCGTGCTTCAACTGCATGAATTGCGCTCGGACTAATCTTGCTGTACCCATCCAACTCACTAAAGCAAGCGCGAACAGAATCCCTTGCGTGCCGCGACCAACAAGAACTCCGACTAAAATCATCACCAACAAGTCAGGCAATGAATAGGCGATGTCGACACCGCGCATGAGGAATGAATCAACTTTGCCTTCGCAGTATCCGGCGGTTGCTCCATAGACCGTGCCAATTACTAGCGCCACCAAGGCAGTTGTTATTCCGATGCTTATAGACAAGCGTGAGCCGTAAATAACACGAGTGAGAACATCGCGCCCCAATTCATCCGTGCCCATCAAATGCTGCCAACTAGGATCAGCCAGTAGAGTCGTACTTGTTTGATCAAAAGAATATGGAGTTAACGGCACGCCTAAAAGCGAAGCAATTGCCAATGCCAACATCAGGGAAATTATTACCCACGCAACGACAGCCGTTGGGATTTTCTTTAGTCTTCTCCAAGCGGTAATGACTGGATTGCCGCTCTCGATACGCTTAGTGACTTCTTCCGGCCCGCCGGCAGGTTCTATGGATAACTGTTCAAGATTGGACATCTTACCCCTTCACCTGCATTCTTGGATCGAGAACCGTGTAGAGAACATCAACAATCGTATTGGCTATGACAAGCAGTACCGCAAATATTAGAGTGGTCGCCATGATCAAGTCGTAGTCACGATTGGATACGGCAGTAATGAAAAATCTACCCATACCCGGAATTGCGTACATATATTCAACGACAAATGAGCCGGTAATGACGATTGCCGTTAACGGTCCCAGCACTGTAAGCACAGGCACAAGCGCATTTCTCAGAACATGTTTCACGATTGTCTTGCTGGACGACAATCCTTTCGAGCGAGCTGTTCGCACATAATCTTTTTCCATTACTTCCAGCACACTGGCTCTTGTTAGTCGAGCCAAGTAAGCAGCAGGCGACAAACTTAGAGTGAGCGCCGGCAACAGCATATGCCTGAAGGACTCCCACAACGCAACAGGCGCCAGCTTCAACCAGAGTCCAAAGACTAAAATCAAAAGCGCACCAGTCACAAATCCCGGGACAGAAATTCCCACTGTTGCAATAAGCATAGATAGAAAATCAAGCTTACTTCCCCGATTAACAGCAGCAATGGTTCCTAAAGGCACACCGATTACAATCGCCAAAGCTAATCCTAATAGACCAAGCTCAAGCGATACTGGAAACGCATCACCAAGAATATCGTTGACGGTGCGATTGACGTACTTATAAGAAACACCCATGTCGCCTTTAACCAACCGGCTCATATAAATGATGTACTGCTCAGGGATTGGCTTATCCAAATGGTATTTTGCTTTGATGTTGGCAATAATCTCCGGAGGCAATGACTTTTCTTCATCGAATGGACCGCCAGGAACTATGCGCATCAAGCCGAACGATATCGTGGCTACGATAAACAGCACCGGTATCGCCCAGACTATTCGCTTAAGAACCAACGCCAACATTATTCAAATCCTTTGGTTTCAATATAGGCAGACTTGAAAAACTGCAAATCCATGGCGTTAAATTCAAGTCCCTTTACCCATGGACGAACGAGAATATTTTGACTAGCCAAGTACGTGCAAATAAGCGGTGATTCTTCTTTGCACAGCAGAGTATCTGCTTCCTTATACAGCGCCGCACGTTTTGCTTGATTGGGTTCACCACCGGCTCTTTCAACCAAATCGTCATATGCTTTATTCTTCCAGCGCGTGTGGTTGTTGCCATTGCGGCTAGTGAAATTGCTCATGAAAGTTTCTGGATCAGGATAATCCGCACCCCAGGACGAACGATACATTTGCGGAGCATCATTGCGACAAGTAGCCAGAAATACTTTCCATTCTTGATTGATCAACTCTACATTTACATGCAGATTCTTCTTAAGCTGGTCTTGCATGGCTTCGACTACTAAACGCACATCTTCGCGCTGCGGATAGAGAAACGTAATTGGAGGCAGACCCTTCCCATCGGGATATCCTGCATCAGCAAGGAGCTTTTGTGCACGGGCGGCATCAAACCTCGGTCCAGAGTTTGGATCGTAACCCATAAGACTAGGCGGTATCCAGCAAGAGCTGGGGAATTCCTTTCGGCGCAAGATTTTCGGAAATACGTCGCGATCAATTGCAGCAGAGAATGCTTGACGCACTAGCTTGTTATCAAACGGTTTCTTTGTGACATTGAAACCAACATAGTTATTTCTCAGCAAAGGATAGTTGTGATACTCAGGCGAAGTGCGATAGCGTTCAACATCAGGTGTTGGGAAACTGCGATTATCAATAAAATCCAATTCGCCATTTTCATAGAGTGCGAGTGCGGTTGATGGCTCCGGTACCATGAAATACTTTATTTTCTTGAGCTTTGGCTCTCCTTCAAAGAAACGCGGGTTGGCAGCCAATTCAATTTTGTATTCATGCTGCCATTTAGTTAGTAAAAATGGTCCATTGGTAACAATGTGTCCTGGTTCACACCAACTGTCACCATAACGCTCAACAATGTCTTGTCTTAACGGAAAAGCCGGGGACAGCGCAGTGATGTTGATGAAGTAAGCAACCGGCCTGCGCAACTTTACTTCCAACGTGTAATCATCCTGCGCTTTTATGCCAACTTGCTGGAAGTCTTTTATCTTGCCTGTGTTGAACTCATAGGCATTTATGACATCGTAAAAGAGAAAAGCATTTTGAGCAGCAGTTGCCGGCGTGAGCATTCGTCGCCAGGCATAAACAAAATCATGCGCCGTCACAGACTTGCCGTCTGTCCAAACGACGTCTTTGCGCAAGTGAAAGACATAGCGCTTGCCGCCATCGAGCACTTCCCAAGACGAGGCAACCGAAGGCTTACATGTCAAATTGTTGCGATACTGCGTCAAGCCAACCATCAAGTTGGCAATCACATCAAACGAATAGTTATCGACGGTTACCGACCAATCCAAACTGGGCGGTTCGGTACCTAAGTTGATCCGCAAACAGCCAGCTTCGGGTTTTACCGCCTTTTGATTCCACCCGGCACCGACAAGGACCAGGATAAGAGCAACAGCCAACAATGGTAAGAGGAACTTCATCAGGCTTAATTTTAGCGCCAATTATTGATTTTTCATAAGGCTTAGCCAGTTTGCATATAAGTTGAATTGACATTATTTTCGAAGTTTGGATATACTTAACTGGACGCCTCGCAGGAGGTCTTTTTTTTCTGGTTGATTTTCCAATCAACCGAAAAATTGGAACCCCAGCCGGTTTTCAGAGTTTAAGAACCTAAGGAGATAATCCCGTGGCCAAGAAGGACGACCGCATCATTGTTACGATGGCTTGCGGTGATTGCAAAAGACGCAATTACACCACCATGAAAAACAAGAGAAACGACGCGGAAAGAATCAGTCTATCCAAGTATTGCCGCTGGTGCCGTTCGCACACAGAGCATAAAGAGACCAAGAAATAAGCTTGGGCTCACTCGCGCGTGATGTCGTGCCTTTGGCACAATCACGCTATTGTGCGCCTTTAGTTTAACGGTAGAACAGCGGTCTCCAAAACCGTTAGCGAGGGTTCGATTCCTTCAGGGCGCGAGTCTCACATTACCTCCGGATTGAAGCAAACAAATGGCAGAAAAGAAAAAGGGCCAGAACGCAATAGCCGATGACGCCGAAGCCACGAAGGCTAAGGGCAAGGACGGCGGCTCTAAGTCAGCAAAAAACAGTAAATCCGGCGGCAAACAAGGCGTCAGTCCCATGCAGAAGCTCGTGGGCGACGCACTGGGCAAGGGCGACGACAAGAAGAAAAAGAAGAAAGGCGACGATGACGCTCCAGTAGGCGAGTCCATCAAAGACATTCGCCAGTTTCTAAAAGAAGTGTTAATTGAGTTCCAGAAAATCACCTGGCCGGAACGAGCCCAGGTAATTCGCGAAACGTATTCCGTCATCTTCTTGGTCACAGTCATCACTCTCATGGTCCTCAGTTTTGACTGGGTCTTGGGACATGCAGTTTTTGGTCCGCTGGAGCACTGGTCTCGCATGCTCGGCGGCGGGCTTACACGTAGTTAGTTAGGAATTTTGGAGCAGTTAGATGGCATTCATAAAGAGTGATGGTCAGCGCCGCTGGTACGCAGTACAAACAGCATCGGGTCACGAGAACAAAGTAAAAGAGCACATCGAAAAGCGCATCGTCACCATGGGCGCATCCGACAAGATTTTCGGTGTCATTGTTCCCGAGAAGCTTGTAACAAAGGTCAAGGAAGGAAAGCGCGTCGAGAAGAAAGAGCGCGAGTACCCTGGCTATGTGTTTGTTGAAATGATTTTGGATGACGATTCTTGGAGAGTCGTACGCGAAGCTCCTGGCGTCACCAAATATGTCGGTGCAGGCAAGAAGCCGATTCCAGTACAAGATGCTGAAATCCGCAAAATCTTGCGCCGCCAAATGGCAGTCACCGGTGGCAAAGGCAAAAAGACAGCCGTCATCGATGTCAAGGTTGGCGACTTCGTCCGTATTACAGGCGGACCGTTTGCCGACTTTACTGGTGAAATCACCGAAGTCAATCTGGAGCGCGAGCGCTTGAAGGCATCCGTCATCATCTTTGGTCGCGCAACCCCAGTGGAACTAGAGTTTAACCAGGTTATAAAAGTGTAAATCTATAGTCTTTAAGCCCGTTTGGGCCATAAGATCAATGTCCGTTCGCAATATAAGGATCTAGAGCAGTGAAAAAGGTAGTAGGTAAAATCAAGTTACAGATTCAGGCTGGCAAAGCCAACCCAGCACCGCCTATTGGTCCAGCTCTGGGTCAACACGGCGTCAACATCATGCAATTCTGCAAAGAGTACAACGCCAAGACGCAGGACAAAGCCGGAACCGTTATCCCGGTAGAAATCTCGGTTTACGAAGATCGTTCATTCGATTTCATCTTAAAGACCCCACCAGCTGCTGAACTTTTGAAGAAGGCTGCTAACGTCGAGAAGGGTTCTGCTGCACCGAACAAAACCAAAATTGGTTCGATCAGCAAAGCCAAAATCACTGAAATCGCCAAGATCAAATTACCTGATTTGAACGCCACAACAATCGAATCAGCAGAGCGCATGATTGCAGGTACCGCCCGCAATATGGGTCTCACCGTCCAGGAATAACCAAACCATCTGGAAGCAAGGCAAGGGTTGTGAATAACAATCTCGAACCGAGCGAAAAATGGAATGAAGCGAGGGCGAAAGCCTGAGCACTACACACACCAGAAAACAAAAGGACCACACAATGCCAAAGCCAACAAAGCGTCAACAGCAACTCGAAAAAGTTGCCCAGGCAAACAAAGAATTGCTCGCTGCTGAAGATGCAATCAAAATCCTCAAAGAATTCAAAAAGCCTAAGTTCGATGAATCCGTCGAAGTGGCTTTCCGTCTGGGTATCAACCCCAAGATGTCCGACCAAGCTGTTCGTTCCACAGTGGCTCTGCCAGGTGGTACCGGTAAAGAAGTCCGCGTAGCTGTCGTCGCCAAAGGCGAGAAGGTGAAAGAAGCCGAAGCAGCAGGAGCTGACTTTGCCGGAGCCGAAGAACTCGTTGCCAAAATCGGCGACGGATTCCTCGAATTCGACAAACTCGTTGCTACACCTGATGCAATGGCAATGTTGTCCAAACTCGGTAAGGTATTAGGACCGCGCGGTTTGATGCCAAACCCGAAAGACGGCACCGTAACCCCAGAAGTTGGCAAAGCCGTCAAAGATCTCAAAGCCGGTAAGGTTTCCTTCCGCTCTGAGAAAGATGGCGGCGTTGTACAAATGGCTATCGGCAAGATGTCGTTCGACGATGCACGCTTGCTGAAGAACTTGGCTGCTGTATTTGAACAAGTACAAAAAATCAAGCCACCAACCGTCAAAGGCGTATACATCAAAGCTGTTTATCTGAGTTCGACCATGGGTCCTGGACTCAAGCTGGACGTTGCCCGCTTGCCGGAGTTGCACAAATACCTGGTTGGCTAAGGCAAACCAAACACAAACAAACAGGAGGGTCCTTGCTGAGAAACAAGAAAAGCGAGGATCCTTCTTTTAGGCGACAAAAACTTAGAGAAAATCAAGGTTACATAAAAAACACAAGGAGCCAACCATGGTCATGGCAGAGACAATGAATAAGAACCAACAATACCTCGACAAAGACAAGTCTTTCGTAAATCCAGTTTTGGACAGGTATTTCCACATCGTCACTGAACGTGCCGCCGGCTCCTACCTCTATGACATGAATGGCGACGCATATCTCGATTTCAGCACCGGTATTGCCGTCAACAATGTCGGTCACTGCCATCCTAAAGTAGTAGAAGCAGTACAGAAGCAAGTGGCAACGCTGATGCACACGTCAGTTGTGACGCACCACAAACCATATATTGATCTCTGCGAGAAGCTGAGCACCATTACTCCGAAGGGCTTAGAGTCTATCTTCCTCTCCAACAGCGGCGCTGAAGCAGTAGAAGGTGCCATTAAGATGGCACGCTACGTAACCGGACGCCCAGGCATCATCAACTTCAAGGGCGCTTTCCACGGTCGCACATTTATGGCAACCGCGCTCACCAACTCCAAGCTCTATTACCGCGAGCGCTACGAGCCATTGCCGGGACCTGTCTACACGCTGCCATATCCTTATGTGTTCCGCTCCAACACACCTAATGATCCGGAAGCTTGCGTTGCTGAAGTCCTCGAGCACTTCAACGTACTCTTCAATCAGTTCATCAGCCCGGAACAAGTAGCATCAATTATCGTTGAGCCAGTTCTTGGTGAAGGCGGCTATGTGGTACCACCATCAAGCTTCCTGCCTAAGCTGAAAGAAATCGCCAACCGCCACGGCATATTGCTAATTGCCGACGAAGTGCAATCAGGTTTTGGTCGCACAGGTAAATTATTCGCAGTCGAACACAGCCAAACGGTTCCGGACATTATGCTCATGGCTAAAGCCATTGGTGGCGGCATGCCAATTTCAGCATTTGCTACACGCCGCGAAATAAGCGAACAGTGGAAGCCGGCACGTCATGGTTCCACATACGGTGGCAATCCAGTTTCTTGCGCTGCCGCCCTTGCCACCATCGGCGTCATCCAAGAAGAGAAGCTTGTTGATCGTTCAGCAACTCTCGGCAAGAAGATCATAGACAGATTAACGACATTCGCTAAGTCCCACCCGCACGTATCTGATGTGCGCGGTCTCGGCTTAATGATAGGCGTTGAGTTTAGCGACAAGAACGGCAAGCCATCCAAGGAAATTGCCCATGCTGTCGCCGACAAGTGCTTCGAGAATAAGTTACTTGTCCTCACCTGCGGATCGTACGGGCAAGTAATTAGATTGATTCCGCCTCTGAATATGAGCGATGACGAAGCCAACAAAGGCATCGACATCCTTGAAAAAGCAATTGCTTCAGTGAAGGCATAGAATAGAAAAATAAGCAAAGGTCGAGCAACAAGCGAGACCGGAGCATACAAACAGGAGAGAAGCTAATGGCAGCAAAGACGCTGGAAAAGACCGAAGTTCACGGCAACTATATTGGTGGCAAATGGCAGAAGGCCAAAGGCGGCGAAACATTCGTCAGCACAAGTCCTGCCAATGTCGATGAGGTAGTTGGTCAATTTGCAGCTTCCACACCGGAAGATGTAACTGCTGCTGTTGATGCTGCTGCTAAAGCATACCCAGAGTGGAAGAAAACGCCAGCTCCAGAGCGTGCTGAACTCCTCCTCAAAGCAGCTCTTTTGATGGAAACCCGCAAAGAAGAAATGGCCCAGACAATGGTCCGTGAAATGGGTAAGGTCATCAAAGAAGCTCGTGGTGATGTTCAAGAAGCTATCGACATGGCTAAGTACATGGCTGGTGAAGGCAGACGTCTTTTCGGTCACACAACGCCATCTGAATTGCGTAACAAGTTCGCTATGGCAATTCGCCAACCAATGGGCGTTGTTGGTGTCATTACACCATGGAACTTCCCAGTAGCTATTCCAAGCTGGAAGATTCTGCCGGCATTGGTATCAGGTAACACTATCGTTTTCAAACCGGCAACCGACACACCACTTTGCGCTCAGATGTTTGTGCAAGTATTGATCGATGCCGGTTTACCACCAGGTGTTATCAACTTCGTTACAGGCTCCGGCAGCAAAGTCGGTATGCCATTGGTTGAAGATCCACGCGTACGCGTAATTTCAGTAACAGGCTCGACACAAGTCGGTCGTCAAATTGCCGGTCGTTGCGGCGAGTTGATGAAGAAGATATCGTGCGAACTAGGTGGCAAAAACGCTATCTGCGTAATGGACGATGCCGATATGGACCTCGTTGTTGAAGGCGCTCTCTGGGGATCATTTGGAACAGCCGGTCAGCGCTGCACAGCGACCAGCCGCATCATCGTTCACAAAAAGCGCTATAAGGAATTCCTCGAGCGCTTTGAAGCCCGCACCAAAGCACTTAAGATTGGCAACGGACTAGATCCATCAGTAGATGTAGGTCCAGTCGTCAGCAAAGCTCAATTGGAGAGCGTTCACAGCTATGTGGATATCGGTAAAAAAGACGGCGCCAAGCTCGTTGTCGGCGGCAACATCCTCGACGACGGCGCAATGGGTAAAGGCTGTTTCCACGAGCCGACAGTATTTGCCGATGTAAAACCAGGCATGCGTATTGCTCAGGAAGAAATCTTTGGACCAATCACCGCAGTAATGCCGGTTGAGTCCTTTGAAGAAGCCATTCAAGTAGCTAACGGCACCGATTACGGCTTGTCCTTGTCCATGTACACACAAGATGTAAACCGTGCCTTCACAGCTATTGAAGAGCTGGAATCAGGCATCGTTTACATCAACGCTCCAACCATCGGTGCTGAAATTCAGTTGCCGTTTGGCGGCGTCAAGCAAACCGGCAACGGTCACCGTGAAGCCGGCATCACCGCTATCGAACAATTCACAGAGTGGAAATCAATCTACGTCGACTACTCTGGCAAACTGCAAAAAGCGCAGATCGACACACACAACAACAATCAATAACTACCCACTGGAGACGAAACAATGAACTTCGAATTCACACAAGAACAGCTCGATATGCGCAACCACATGCGCGAATTTGCTGATCGTGAAATTGCCCCTAAGGCACAAAAGAACGATCGCGATTGCAAATTCGATTGGGATATCGCCAAGAAAATCTTCGCTGAAGGTTTCCTAGGCTGCCCAGTGCCGGAAAAATACGGCGGTTTGGGAATGGACTACATCGCCTACGGTTTGATGACTGAAGAAGTCAACCGCGTGTGCTCCTCCACCCGTACATTGTTCTCAGTACAGACATCACTTGTTGCTTTGACAATCCTCAAATGGGGAACAGAAGAGCAGAAGATGAAGTACCTGCCGAAGATGTGTAATGGCGAATTTATCGGTTGTTTCGGTTTGACCGAACCAGAAGCCGGATCAGATGCCGCCAACCAACAAACAAAAGCTGTCAAAGATGGCACTGACTATTTGTTGAGCGGTCAAAAGACCTGGATCTCCTGCGGATCAATTGCTACACACGCTCTCGTGTTTGCAACCATAGACAAGTCACTTGGTCACAAAGGCATCTGCTGCTTTATCGTTGATACCAAGTCAAAAGGCTTCACAGCCCGCAGCATCCACGGCAAATTAGGACTACGCGCCTCCGACACATCCGAACTTTTCTTGGATGAAGTACGCGTACCGAAAGAAAACATGCTCGGCGAAGTTGGCGATGGTTTCAAAATTGCCATGTCCGCTTTGGATAACGGTCGCTTCTCAGTCGCAGCCGGTGCAGTTGGTCTTGTACAAGGTTGTATCGATCAGTGCACCAAGTACGCCATGCAGCGTCGCACTTTCGGAGTGCCTATCGGTGAGCACCAACAAGTGCAAGCCATGATCGCCAACATGGTTGCTGATTGTGAAGCTGGACGTCTCTTGTACCTCCGCGCTGCCGATTTGAAAACCCGCGGCGTTCGCAACACCTTGGAGACATCAATAGCTAAACTATTTTGCGGCGAAGCAGCTAACCGTGCCGGTCACGACGCAGTACAAATCTTCGGTGGCTACGGCTTCTCCGATGAGTACCCAGTCGAGCGCTACTTCCGCGATGCCAAAGTATTGAACATATACGAAGGCACCCGCGAAATTCAGCGCATGATCATCGCTCAAGATGCTCTCGGCATCCGTTACGCTAACGGTAAGCCAACAGGCAAGCCGACCGCATTGGCCGGAGCTGTATTAGCCGGAGTCGGTGTATAAACAGCACCCTGAATAGAAACGATGAGAGGGTGGTCTATCGATCACCCTCTCTCTTTGAGTAAGTAATGGACACCAACTTCCGAATATCCACTAACACCTCCGATATGAACTTGGCTGACATTTGCGACATGCTATGGCGTTCTTACTGGGCTGCAAATCGCAGCAAAGACGCAATTGAGATATCGCTCAAAAATTCCTGTTGCATCGGTATATTCGATGGCGATCGACAGATAGGCTTCACAAGAATAGTCACTGATTACTCGACCTATGCCTACATTTGCGATGTAATTGTTCATGAAGACTATCGAGGACAACGCCTGGGCAAACTGTTGATGAAAACTACAATGGAACATCCGCAATTGCAATCAATTGAGAAATGGGCGCTGGCTACAAAAGACGCTCACAAACTATACGAACAATTCGGATTCAAAGTAACTGAATTTCCGGAAAATAGAATGGAAATCCGCAATCGCAATCAAGGTTCAGAAACGCAAACAACAAATTAGGGATACATCAATGCAAAACGATAACTTTACTCCGGTAAACAAGCTGGAGCTTATGTTGACAAAAGCCCAAGACGGAACCATTCCACTAGAAGAATTTTTAGAGGCTCTTATGCAATTGGAATTGCATGTACCGAGTGAAACTGAAGTCAGTGAAGATCGTTCAGGCTTTTCACCAATGTTGCTAACGAAGAACGACAACAATTTCATTGGCGTGTTCACCACCCGGGAACGTATCGAAAAAGTCGCACCACAATTTACGTTCTGTCTCTCAATTCCCCACGGCAGCGAAGCATTGAAGTGGCTAAGAACCATTGCCCCTAATTGCGGGATACTAATAAATCCCGGATTCTATGCCGGCTTAGAAATCTCCCCAGACGGCATGGATGGCATTATTCGCGACTTCGGTACGGACGCATCGTAAATTTCATCTCCCAATTTGAACTTTTTGCCGAGTTTTCCGTCTTTTATATAGAGCCCTATGTAGCTCTAATCCATCACCACTTGAAAATGGGGTATGATTTCAATATGCAAGACGCCAACAGATTCAATGAAGAGCTTATTCACGGACTAGTCCTTGAACTCCACAAGGGCATGGACTATGTTTTAACCGAAGTCGGAAAGCAAATGGTCCAACAGAAAATTGATATATTGACCGAAGTCGATAAACGAATGTCCGACATGTCACTTGACTTCAAATTTGAAATGAACCAAATGGAGTCTAGGCTGAATCACAGAATTGATGACGTCAGCACCGGTCTCGGCGGCAAGATTGACAGGATCGACAAAGAGCTGACTACATTTCGCAAGGACACAAACGGGCAACTCCATGAAATCAGGGCGTCGTTGCTTCGAATTGACGAGAAGCTAATCAATCACGAAGAACGCTTGCTCAATCTTGAGCGGTCTAAAACCTAGTTGGCGGCCTAGTATTTTTCCTGAATCCAATTGCGATTTTTGATAGAAGCAACGTCATCGTAGGCATCCTTCGTCTTTCGCTTCGGCAACTTAGACTTTTCGTGCTTGCCTTTCTTGTACGGAACATTGCCCAAAAAATGTGAAATCAAATTGAGACGCGCTCTCTTCTTATCGCTGGAGTCAACAATATACCAGGGAGCAAATTCAGTATCGGTTGCTTCAAACATCGCATCACGCGCGCGTGAATAGTCATACCAGTGAGTTCTGGATGGTAAATCCATATTACTCAGCTTCCACTGGCGCTTGGGGTCATCAATTCTTGCTTGAAATCGCTTCTCTTGCTCTTCGTTGCTTACCTCCAGCCAATACTTAAATAAACGGATGCCATTTTCAACGATAGTTGCCTCAAAAGAAGGGCAATCGTCAAGGAACTTTTCATACTGTGCCTCAGTACAAAATCCCATCACGCGCTCGACACCGGCTCGGTTGTACCAACTACGGTCGAAAATAACGATTTCGCCGGCGGCGGGAAAGTGCTTCAAATAGCGCTGCACATACAGTTGTGTTTTCTCGCGATCCGACGGCGCCGGTAATGCAACCACGCGAAAGACTCTATGACTAACCCGGGCAGTGATGGTCTTGATGACACCACCCTTGCCTGCGGCATCCCTTCCTTCAAAAACAATAACAATGCGCTCACCTGTACGCTTCACCCAATCTTGAAGATGACAAAGCTCGGTTTGCAGTTTTGTCAGTTCGTGCTCATAGGTTTCTCTATCCATCTTGGACTTGGACTCGGATTCTATCTTCTTTTTCTTAGCTGTTTTTTTCATAATTTCTACTTCCCAGCCTTATCAGTAATGCCAAACATTTCCTTTGCTTCTTCCAACTTCGCAGTGTTTCCGCTTTCAGTGAGAACCTTGAAATAACGCTCTAGTGCCCAAGCGATATTCGGATGTTTAGCACCATACGCATACTGAAGTCGTCTAATTCCATCTTGAGCCATATCGTGACGCTCTTCTTCGGGCATCGGCTTGCTTATTTGGTAGATCATATCGACACGCGTATATTCAGCGCTACCAGGCTCCAAGAAGAATGCGGCGATTTTCATTGCTTCGCCAATGTATTTCTCCGCTTCGCTACGACGACCCACACTTAGATACAGTCCACTCAGATCGGCTAATGAATATGCCATTTGAACACGCCCATCAGCGCCCAGTCCACGAAGAATATCTATTGATCTGAGCAATTCCTTTTCTGCGCCGCGCTCATCGCCACTCTCGGAGAGTGTTTGCGCATAGAATCTAAGTGCAACTGCCAACAGTTCTTTATGCTCGTCGTCGCCATGTCCTTCTAGACCGGTTACAGCCTTTCGAAACTGGCTCAGAGCCTCGCGAATTCTGCTCTCAGCGAGTAATACAGCACCTATTCCCACTTGCGTGGCACTTATGGCAAAGCTGCGGTCAGGAATGTCGCTTGCAAGTTCAAGGGCGCGCGCCAAAAGGCTTTCCGCCTGACGAAATTCGCCAGTTTGGTACGCCATGCGCGAGGCAGCGAAAGTAGCTTTCCAGCGTTTCGACTTTTCGTCGGTTGATCTAACTGCGTCGACCATTCTATTTCCCGTCATTGCACATCCCCCTTCTTAAACTTCGCCAAAAACGACTTCATCAATGAAAACACTACAGGCACCAGATAAAGGGTAATGAAAGTAGACACCAACATGCCGCCGCAGACTGCGGTACCTAGTGACTGCCTGGCGTTGGCTCCAGCGCCGTTTGCGAGCACGAGTGGAAGAAGACCCACTATAAATGCCAACGAAGTCATTAGAATTGGTCGCAGACGCAATCCTGCGGCTTTCAGGGCAGCTTCCTTGAAGGACAATTTTTCCTTCTCCAATAGGTGATTAGCAAATTCGACAATCAAGATTGCGTTTTTGCTGGCTAGTCCAACAAGCATTACTAGACCAATCTGACAGAAGACATCATTTTCTAACCCGCGCAGCCACTGGAAAAGCAGAGCGCCCAACATAGCCGGCGGAACGGATAAAAGAATAATTGCCGGATCAGTATAGCTTTCATATTGCGCCGATAAAACGAGAAATACAAAAACCAATCCAAGTATGAAAATGAACACAGCACTGCTGCCGGCACTTATTTCTTCAAGTGAAATTCCAGACCAAGAAAATGTCATATTTTTCGGCAGCACGTCCTTGGATAACTTGTCCATAAATTCAATTGCCTGTCCCGAGCTATAACCAGCAGCAGGATTACCGTTGATTTCCACTGAGCGGAAAAGATTGTAGTGATTTATGGTGCTGGCAGTAAGCGCTGGTTCGAAATCCAACAAATTGCGCAAGGAAATCATTTGCCCATCGCGTGAATGTACGTAGTATTCAAAAATACTTTGCGGATTAGCTCTGAATTGTTTGTCGGCTTGAACATATACTCGGTAACTTCTGTTCAAGTAATCAAAATCATTTACATACGAAGAACCGGACAATACCTGCAAGGTATCTAAAACAGAAGACGTATCGACGTTTAGAACCTCGGCTAGATCGCGCTTTACTTTCAACTGTAACTGCGGAGTACTGGCGCTAAACGTAGTGAAAAGACCTTCGAGCCCTTTAGTTTTATTTCCGGCAAGGGTGAGCTGCTTAGCAGTGTTAGCCAGATCGGTAATAGACTTTCCAGTTAAGTCTTGCAATTCATAAACAAAGCCACCAAAGTTACCTAGTCCTTCTAAAGCTGGTGGATTAAAGGGCACACAGCTTGCTTCCGTAATTTCAGATAATGGCTTGCGTAATCGCTGAATGATGGCATCTAATGAATGCTCCGGTCCTTCGCGATGCTTCCAGTGCTTCAAGTTAGAAAAGACCATGCCCAAATTAGCCGCGTTGCCCGAAAAACCAAATCCAGACAGTCCAAGCGATGAGTTAGCCTCCGGTACACTGTCCTCCAGTTTCGCCACTTTCTTAACAACATCAGTCGTGTATTCCAGCGATGAACCTTCAGGAGCCCGTATCAACGTGAAGAAATAGCCTTGGTCTTCATAGGGCACAAAGCCTGTCGGCAGAATCTTAAATAACCAGCACGTCAGCCCGACTGCACCAATCATCAGCAATATAACCAATGGTTCTACCTTGAGAACAAAAGCCAACGACGACTCATATGTTCGGCGCAACCAATCTATTGCTTGATTTATCTTAGTGAAAATTGCATTCGGATGCTCTTCACCCTTGAGAAGCAAGGCTGCAAGAGCTGGACTAAGTGTCAGAGCATTGAATGCTGATAGCGCCACTGAAATTGCAATCGTCAAAGCAAACTGCTTATAAAGCTGTCCGGTTGTACCAGGGAAAAATGCTACCGGGACGAATACTGCCACAAGTACCAATGCTGTCGCCACAAGCGCACCGGCTGTCTCTCGCATTGCGACTTTCGTAGCTTCAAAGGCTGAAAGCTTAGATTCTTCCATATGGCGCTTGACGTTTTCCACAACGACAATGGCATCATCAACAACAAGACCCGTCGCCAATGTCAAACCAAAAAGCGTCAGAGTGTTAATTGAAAAACCAAATAGCTGCATGAAGGCAAACGTGCCAATCAACGAAACCGGAATCGTCACGCAAGCGATAATCATGCTGCGCCAGTCTTGTAAGAATACAAAAATGACTAGAATTACCAAAAGTATTGCTTCAAACAAGGTGTGTTTGACTTCTTCAATAGACTCGCTGACAGCTTCAGTCGTATCAAGACAGACATCAACTTTTAGACCTGGTGGATAATTCTCAGCAAGCTTAGCTAAGACAGCACGCGCTTCCTTTGCTACTTGAAGGGCATTACCACCTGAGCGGAGATAAATAACCAGCGCGATTGCATCTTTGCCCTTATATACGCTGTTGGTAACGTAATTCTCAGCACCCAATTCAACACGTCCGATATCGCGTACATGAATGAGCGTGCCATCACCTGATCGCTTCACAACGATATTGGCAAACTCCTGCGGATTAGACATACGTCCATAAACTTTGATGTTGTATTGGTAACGCTGCCCAGTTGGTGCCGGTGCTCCCCCCAAATCACCTGCTCCCACTTGCTTGTTTTGCGCTTGTAGTGCATTAACCACATCAAGCGGGCTCATCAAATATTCGGAAAGCTTGTTGGGATCAAGCCATATACGCATGGCGTATTTCCGCTCACCCACAATGTTCACATCACCGACCCCGGAAATTGACTTCAATGGATCTTTGACATAAAGGTCGATGTAATTACTAATAAACTCCGGCGTGTAATTGACGCCATCTGCATAGACAGCTAAAGCAAGAACAATAGATGTAGATACTTTGTTAATCGAAACGCCAAGACGTTTTACGTCTTCCGGAAGTCTGCCTTGAGCAGTTGCTACTTTTGTTTGCACATCAACCGCAGCCTGATCAATACCGCGCTCAAGATCAAATGTGGCTGTAATTTTGCTGGTGCCGTCATTGCCGCTTGTTGACTGAATGTACTTTAATCCCTGAACACCGTTGATTTCTTTTTCAAGAGCTGTCGTTACTGACGACTCAACTTGTTCTGCGCTGGCACCGATATATGTACTGGTTACCTGAACTTGCGGGGGCGCCAAGGATGGGTACTGGGAAATAGGCAAAGCAGGTATGCAGACGGCGCCGGCAATCACAATAATGATTGAACATACTGTGGCAAATACTGGTCGGCTAATGAAGAATTCGGCAAACATTACTTGTTATCCACCACCACCGGAGTTCCATCAGACAAATTCTGCACACCGGAAACAACTAAAGTTTCGCCAACCTTAACTCCATCAGTCAGAGTTGCTTTATTGTCACGAATGTCAGCAATGTGAACCACTCGTTGTGCAGCCACTGTCTTCCCGTCTTTTTGTTCAACGACAAAGACAAATGGCTGTCCTGCGACAAAGGTTAGTGATTCTGTTGGGACCATAATTCCAGACGCTTTGCTTATGATGATGCGCACTTCCAATGTTTGGTCAGGACGGAACTGTAGTCCGTCATTTGGATAGAGTCCTTTTACTTGAACTGACTGGTTAGCCAAGTCGACAATTGGTGAGATGTAGAAAATAGTGCTGGTGCCGGCGACATTTCCATCACGATCTAAGAGTTCCATAGTCATGCCTTGCTTAAGAGTTGCAGCGTCGTCTTTTGGAACAAGGACATTGACCTCAAGCGGCTTGACTTGGCTAACGGAGGTTAACTTAGTAGATTGCGCGACGTAGTCTCCAATCTTGACTGGAATATTTCCGATGGTTCCATCGAAGGGAGCTTTCATTGAGAAGTAACTGAGTTGAGCTTCCTCTTCCTTTTGTTCAGCCCTAGTTTCGTCAACGCGACGTCGTGCCCTGACAATAACTTCCTTTTGAGCTTCGATTGCTTCTTTGAGCGATTTTAGTTTTGCTTGAGCAACTTTCAAATCACGTTCTTGCGAGTCAACCGTTGCTTGAGCGACTACTCCCCGCTGCCCCAACCAGTAATAGCGCTTGTATTCGATATCATTGAATTGGACTTGAGCTTCTTGAGCCGACAAGTCTGCTTCCTGCGATTTCAATTCTCCGATTTCCTTGGCTAGGTCTGCCCTAGCCAATTCAACGGTACTGCGCTTGGCGGCAACAGTTGCCTCTTGTTTGGTTGGATCGATAGCGATAATTAGCTGACCGGCTCTTATCTTTTCGCCAGGACGAACAGGAATAGCTCTAACATAACCATCAACTTTTGGATAAAGGTCAATTGACTTACGGGAATCCATTTCCCCGATAAGGGTGCTCGCCGTAGTGACGGTGGCAGAGTCAATCCGTGTCGTTGTGACGTGCGCTGGCGGGCGGCCTTCTTTTGCCGGCTCCTGGCTGCAGGATGTTAGCGTTAGTGCAGCTAGTGCTACTAGCATTGCGCGCTTTACGTTCATGGATTTCTTCCTCGGTACTTTCCAAAATTGACCTTAAAATCACTGGGCTTTTCAGCACATAAGGTATCGACTGAAATAAGTCCAATGGCATGCAATAGTTTGGCTTGCGATTGGCGATAGCCAATGAAAGCCTCAACACGCCGTGATAATGCATTGATGTAATCACGCTGCGCTTCAATCAATTCCAAGTTAGTGCCCAACTGATAGCGCAAACGCAAATCAGCCAAACGCAGAGCTTCGCCTGAGGCAGCCACCGCTTCCGATGTAACTTCAATTTCGCTTTCTGAAGTCTCGGAGTCTAAGAATGATTCGCGCACATCTTCAATGACCGTTTGCAGTTCTTGATTGGCACTAAGCATTGCCTTACGAGCTTGCGCTCTCGCTGCAGCCATGTCGCCTAAACTGCCAACACCTGCGCCATACAGAAGCCAGTTCAAAATAAAGCCTCGGCTAAATGTGGAATTGGCGCCACTGCCGCTTTCAGAGATACCGCCGGCTGAAACACTGCCACCAACAGGAATAACTACACTACTGCTGCTTTGCCCACCAGCGCCACCGCCACTTACTCCTTGGTTCATGATATTGGCGGTAAAGAATCCAGCTCGCGGATAAAGTGGCGCGGCCGCTACTTGTACTGCTCGCCGAGCAGCTAGACGCAGATGTTCATACTGCTGTAATTCCGGCCGATTGGCAATCGCTAACGCCGTTAGCTGTTGTGGAGACAATTTATGATCGACCAGTTCCGTCTTGGTAATTCGATCGTCGATAGGCGCGAGATTCACAAGCAAACTGGAATTCAATGCAACCGACAGTCTAAGTGCTGCTTTGCGAAAAGCAACCTGTTGTTTGATGAGATCTTGTTTGTCCTCAGCCAACTGAGTCTTTGATTGCATGATTTCAAAATCTGTACCGTGACCAGCAGCTTTCAAATCCTCATTGACTTTGAGTTGGAATTTCGAAACCTCAACTGCTTTCGTGCGAATGGTCAACAGTGCTCTGTTCAAGACAAGGTCATAATACTTTTCTGCAACTCTAAGCAACACATCCTTTGATTGTGCGGAGTAAGCATACTTAGAGGCAACCTGCGTATGACGCGCCTGCAGCATTCCAAATAAACTGGCACCACCCTGGAACACCGGATAGATCATCATAATGAAAAATGGTGATTGCGAAGTTGTTATTGGTCCGCTACTAGTCTTTTGAGCGATGTAACTCATCGACATTGTCGGAAGGAAACCACCGAATGAACCTAAGTACTTGTAGTAATTGGTGTCAAAGTCGGCCTTGGAAATTTGAATAGGCAAGTTATTTCCCAAAGCAACCATAAGCGCTTGCTTGAGAGAAATAGGTTCGGTATAGCTCGCCTCCAATTTAATCGGCGGTAGCTTGTTTTGACCGATAGGAATTATCTGATTGAACGGGACAGGAGGGATGATTACCGAATCTTCCAACTGCACTTCCGGCGTCAGGTCGCCAATAATAGGCTTGAGATCCTCTAGAACTCCGGGGTCGGAAGGGCGCATATTCGAACTTACAGGAGGCACCATCGTGTCCGGCGGCGGTGCGTCATACTTCTGAGCTAATTTTTTCTTGCCGGAGTTGTAAGCAGGTGATTTTACAGCGCCTATTGACGACTGCGCTAGGACAGACGGACTCAGCGTTCCCAACGACAATGCAAGAAGTAGCGTAGTAAATCTGCGCATGGGGGTTTCCAGCTGCGTCTACGGGTCGATATATACGCGGAAAGCGCTAACCCGAGACTCTCCAGGGCACAGGTGCTAATGGTACTACTCCGAGTTCTCGAAAGTCGTAGATTAGGTAAATATTCAGTGATAGTCATTCTGAGCGACCTACGGGAGCGAAGAATCCCACGGGTTAAAGGCGCGAGACCCTTCGCTTTGCTCAGGGTGACGTTTCCAGGTCATGGATAATTGAGCATTTGCGCTCTGATGGACTTGTACAAATCAGGCAGCCATTTGGGCTGTTTTTTCAGGTCGATATCTGGTCTTGTCTTGCGCAAATCGCAGGGTGCAATTATCAATTTGGTGTTGGCGCAACCGACGTCGTAGACAGCAACAAAAACTTGCTCCATGTCTTCATTGGAAACTACTAGACATCCCGTCGAAAGCGAACCTCCATGCACGAGAATGTCGCTGCCGAGCTTTGTTCGATGATCAGCGGCGGCATTTATTCTGTCAGTAACATTTGGGTAATTCACACCCAGCGCCAACATGTTGTAAGACTCGGGATGAGTAATACGGTAGATGCCCTCGGGAATTTGCAGGTCACCTTGTTTGAGCTTCGGTCCAAGAGTACCGCTATAACTTACAAGATGGAAACTGCCGAGCAATTTTCTTTTATCATCTCCGCTATAAAGCAAAAGCAATTTCTCTTGCTTTAACCCAATCAGAGTTAAGCGCTTCGGAGGATAAGAAATGCCTGCCATACGACAGCGCTCGCGAAGAACTTCTCTTGAGGCAGGTCCATAAGTCTCAACTGCCTTCTGAACAGTCATGCGAAGCACAGGACTGGTTTCGAGGTGCAGTTCTATGTCAACAGACTTCGAACTGCTAGCCGGAAGCGGATCGAATGGCGCGCTCTTCAGTACTGCGGCAATTGCTTCCTTCTCGTTTGAAGGCGTTTTACCGGGGTTGATCACATGCACATTCGAAATCGAACCGTCTTTATGCTGCTGCCAGGACACCCGTATTTTTAAAGGCTCACTTGTCCTATGAGGCTTCCAATTCTTGCGCACCTTCGAAACAACGGTACGCATGTACTTTTCCTCATTCTGTGCCGGCGTTGCCGCAAACGCTGAAGCTCCAACCAGCAAAGAAATGAGGAAAAGAAATGGCTTGAAATTCACCCACGCATCTCCATGAGATTGCCCGACTCGTAACGACGAAGTCCCCAATAGAATACGACAACTCCGACGACTAGAACAGACAAGCTGCCAGCAAAACACATAAGTGTTTTCTCGACTGACAATTCACGCAACGCTTCCACCGGCAGGTAGCTAACGAATCCGGCCGGTATCACAGTAAACAGGAGTAGCTTCAATGCTCCCTGAAATATACTAGCCGGGTAGGTGCTGAAGGTGACCAAAGCAAATCGGCCGTTTTCCGCTAACGCGTCTGCATTTCCCAAGAAGAAGCTCAAGCAACTGGTCAGTATGCTAAAGCCAACAAAGACGACTGCAGCGGAGATGGTCAGAGCACAGAACCACAAGAAATGTGGGAGATCCGGTCTCACAAAGAAGACATAGACAATCAAAGCAAACAATATGTCTCCGAAAGCAGTCGCGCTCATTCTGCCGATCAGCAAGTGCGACAACAAGGCACGTGGATATAACATCCACGCATCAAGTCGACCATTGCTTATCAACGAAGCAAGTCCAAGCGCATTGCCGCAGATGCTATATGCCAGTCCATAGCCGCCAGCCGATATCGACCAGACGGTCAAGACGTCTTTTACAGTCCAACCACCGAGATTGTCGAATCGCGTGAAGAACACGCTCCAAAAAACAATCCAAACGCAGTTGTTCAGAATCATTCCAATTACCTGCGACCAGAAAGCGGCCTTGTATTCCATTTGCGCAAAGAAATTCAAGCGCACGTAGGACCATGCCATGGAAAGATAGTTGATCAGTTTTGAAGTTAGTTTAAACATTTTCCTTTATCCTCCGTTGGCGAACACACGCTTGAGGCATGCGTTCCAGACGAGGTAAACAACAAGTGAAAAGACAGCGATGGACAGTCCCTGACGCACTATCAACTGAACGAATTCAGTGAAGTCCGGTCGGACAAACATGCGCGCCGGTCCGTAGACAATTGATGAAAACGGCAAGATACGCAATATAGGCTGCCAGGTTTCAGGAAACAACTCAATTGGAATGAGCATTCCGCCGAGTACCATGGTTATTCTCGAGTAGAGAAATACCAGTCCGGTTGTATCTTCCATCCAAAATGCGCACAGACCAACCAGGAAATAACCCATGAAGTCGAGCACAAACGCGAAGGGTATTGCTAATAAAAATAGCAATAGTCCCTGAGCATTAAGTGGAATCGGTCCGACACAAATTAGCGCAATGACCGATCCAACCGCCAGGTTGAGACCAAACCGGATGAATCTTTCACCCAAGCACGCAAACAATTCGTGCATCGGATATGACATCGGCCGCAGCAAATAAACTGCGATCGCACCTGTCCGTACCGCCTGGTCGACGTAATACGACACCCTTGGAGTCGACAACATGATGGATTCAGTTACCACCAGATACCACAGCATCTGAGCTATCGTGAAGCCACCAAGAATAGTCGCATTGGTCTGCGAATAGGTAACTTGCCATAAGCGAAGGAAGATAAACAGAATTATTCCGAGAAAGAATATTCTGCCGAGAGTTTCGCCAAAGTAAGCAAGATTGGATTTTCCTGAGATGAGTCCAACCCAGAAGTACTTTTTAAAACTATTCACTTATGGTCACCTCCTTTTCGTCAACTGCAGCTTCAGGACCTTGGCTGTATATGTGAGCGATGATCTCTTCCAATGGCGGATCTTCAATTGTGATGTCCGCAACAGAGCCAGTTTGCATAACCTCATGCAGTGCCTTTTCAATTGGCATTACACGAGTATCCACTTCTAGCTTCAGCGCATGACTGTTGGACTTGAGTATCTTTATGCCAGGCACATCGAGACTCTTGTGCGCATCGTGGAATTTAACGCCGATTACCTTTTCACAAAGATATTGACGTTTCATTGCGTTGACGGAATCATCAAGCACAACTCTCCCGTGATTGATAACAATCACACGCTTAGCGACACTTTCGATGTCTCCGGCATCGTGACTGGTTAGGAAGATGGTCAAACCCTCTTCACGATTCCATTCACTTATAAGATCGCGAAGCTCTTGTCTGGCTATTACATCCAAACCGATGGTTGGTTCATCAAGAAACAACACTTGTGGTTTGTGTAACAAGCTGGCAGCGATTTCGCACCGCATTCTTTGCCCGAGCGAAAGTTTACGCACTGGGGTGTCCAAAAAGGATTCCAATGCAAAACGATCAATAAGAACACTTACGCGCTTTTTGTACTCGGCCGTATCTAGGCTATAGATTTTTGCCAGCAGTTCAAAAGTATCCCTGGCTGGCAGGTGATACCAGAGCTGCGAACGCTGACCAAATACAGCACCTATATTGTAGGTGAGTTTATTTCTCTCCTTCCAAGGCACAGCACCCAAAACGTGAGCACTGCCTGATGTCGGATTCAAAATACCGGTGAGCATCTTAATGGTTGTCGATTTACCGGCGCCGTTAGGACCAATAAACGCAACAGATTGTCCAACGGGCACTTCGAAACTTACCGAATCAACGGCGACAATTTCTTTTGTTACCCGCGAGAATCCGCGTCCAAGTTTTTGGACGAAGGTTTTGCGTAAATTTTCCAACTCAACGGCGTTCATGTTTGTGTCCTCTGTTCTCCCAATGTAGATATTGAGTCAACAACTGCTGTCATCCTGAGGAGCATCTGCGACGAAGGATCTCACTACTTAAGCTATGAGATTCTTCGCTACCGCTCAGAATGACATGTACTTGGTGCTCACTTGAAGTTAGTCTCCTAATTAAAATGCCCCCCTTCTTGGTATGGGAGGCAGCTTTCTATCTACTAGTTGTTAACTAAATCACTTACGTGAAGATAGATGCACGACTGCCTCTGACCAAGCAACCTTGAGGTGCTGGGTAAATGACGGCGAGTACTGTGATCATTTTCAACATAGCCTCTTCATTATTCCTGAAACTTTGCCATTGTCAACCCAAATGTCACATTTTGCAAAGCTAGGCTCCAGTAGGTTTCCATTAGATTAGATTGGTTGAAGGATATTCATGCATGCAAGGAGTTTTCCATGGCCGTATACAAGATGACTGAAATCGTCGGCACTTCAACAAAGAGCTACGCTGACGCCACCCAAGAAGCCGTTAAACGCGCTGCCAAAACACTACGTAACTGCAGCTGGTTCGAAGTAGTCGAACAACGCGGCACAATCAAAGACGGACAAGTTGGCGAATACCAAGTAAAGGTACGCATCGGCTTTAAGTTGGAAGACTAGATTCCAAAAGGGCGCATGCAATGCGCCCCTACGCAGACTAGTGCCCCAGTGCGCCCGGAAACAAGCGTCGCACACAGATACGCAAACTATTGCGCCCCTCGAATTCAAGACCATGTGTCATCGTGTTTGTAGGGGCGCATTGCATGCGCCCGTTGCGACGAATGGGTTTACGTCCCGAAAATACGATCGCCGGCGTCGCCCAAGCCTGGCACGATGTAGCCGTGGTCGTTCAGCTTGTCATCGATGGCCGCTGTTGTAATCTTGACGTGCGGATATTTCTGTTGCACTTTCTTGATGCCTTCCGGAGCGGCAACGAAAGATACAAGGTGAATGTTCTTCACGTTCATCTTATCGAATACAGAAATCGCAGCAACTGCCGAGCCACCGGTAGCGAGCATTGGATCCAACACATACACGCGAGCCTCCGATGGAAGTGCATCGGGAAGTTTGGCGTAATAAGAAATTGCTTGCAGAGTTTCTTCATCGCGCTTCAAACCAATGTGATAAATTCGCGCATTAGGCAAGATATCTTGCGCTGATTCAGCCAAGATAAGCCCTGCGCGCAAAACCGGTGCCAGAATCACGTAATCACTGATGACAGTCCCCTTAGCTGGTCCAAGTGGAGTCTCGACTCCAACTGGTCTTACCGCCAAATCACGAATCGCTTCGTAAACAAGGAAACGACTCAACTCAGCCGCGCGACGTCTAAATTCGCTAGTTGGCGTTTGAAAGTCACGCAGTCTAGTTAGATGCTGTTGCAAAAGTGGATGGTTGCAAACTTGAACTTCCGTAGCAGTCACTGTCATGATTCCCCCTGGTTATTTTGTGGCCAATGCCATCATCAATTCACTAGTTGTTTTGCGGCTTTGTTCGTCCGCTTCAATGATTTGTTCCAAGTTTGGCTTGGAGACGAAATTCGTTTTGTTCAAAACTCTCTCGATAAGTTCTGGAATTTCCATGAACTTGATGCGTCCCTTCAAAAATGCATCAACGGCAATTTCGTTGGCAGCATTCAAGACACAGGCTGAAGTATCTTCTTTCGATGCAACTTCTTTAGCCAATCGCAAACACGGGAAGCGATCGTAATCCGGCTCCTCGAAAGTAAGACTACCCAACTTAATCAAATCCAGCGGCGGCACTTCAGTAGATGACACACGCTCCGGATAGAAAAGCGCGAAGTGAATCGGCAAACGCATGTCAGGCAATCCCATTTGTCCAACGACTGAATTATCAACAAATTCCACTGCCGAATGCAAAATTGATTGTGGATGAATAATTATTTTGATGCGCTCCGGCTCGATATCAAACAACCAACGCGCTTCAATTACTTCCAAGCCCTTATTCATCAAAGTCGACGAATCAATCGTTATTTTGGCGCCCATCGCCCAATTCGGATGACGCAGCGCATCTTCAACACGAGCCGCTGCAATCTTTGCTTTGTCCCATGTTCTAAATGGACCACCAGAACCAGTGAGCCAAATCTTTTTGATGTCTTTGGACTTATAGCCTGACAAAGATTGGAAAATAGCCGAATGTTCGCTATCGACAGGAACAATGTTGGCACCATATTGTTTGGCCATCGGCATGATGACACTGCCTGCTGCCACCAAAGTCTCTTTGTTAGCCAAAGCAATTGTTTTACCGGCACGCACTGCGGCTGCTGTCGGTTTCAATCCTAAAAATCCTACAACTGCCGTCACCAATGTCTCGACGCTTGGATGGGTAGCAACAGCTATTAGCCCCTCGTCTCCGTAGACAATTTCGGGAAGCTCCTTCATGCAAGTGAGCTTTCCGGCGACTTCCTTGGCTGCCTCAGCCGTCGGAACACAAATGAGTTCGGGCTTAAATTCGATGACCTGCTGGCAGAGCTCCGGCAAATTTTTTGAGCCGGCAGCCAAAGCAACGACCTTCAATTCGGCAGCCTGAGCCCGCGCAATGTCGAGCGTCTGGCGTCCGATAGAGCCTGTAGAGCCTAGGATGGCAATGCGCTTCACGGAGAGACCTTATAGACAGTTACAAAGGAGCATTTTAGCTCGAAAACAGGGGTGTCTAGATGAGTCAAAGCTAAGGCAGAAGCTCAGGAAGCGGGCGTCCGTTCAGGACCTTCAAGTCCCCGGTGTCGAGTGATGTTTTCACAAAGTTTATAGCTGCCCTGAGGTTGCGAGCCTTGTTATTAGTCCGCCTGTAATCTGCATATGCCTTTAGGCTGTCGGATGATTGGATGGCTTTATCCAATTCCGCTACTGCTGCGTTTATGTAGGCGCCAGCCGGACTGTCGTCCTTAACGCTGAATACCAATTCGCCGTTTTCGTTCTTTGACAGAATCATTTGCGAAGCTCTAGCCAACTCTGCAACTGCCATTTGCAGTCTCAATTTCGGATCTCGATTGCGCGTCCCTTCAATATAATCGTGCATCGCACCAAGTTGATCATCAGTCATATTTCCAACTTTGTCAGCTATGTCGGAAATCATTCGAAGAACACCCAACGGGTTTTTTCCTATTTTAAAATTCATGGAATCAGTGATATTGGACAAGTAATGATATTGATCCGGAAGTATCGGTCTACCGACAGATTTTTGTTGTTCAACATTGGTGAATGCCGGAGTCACTTCCAAATGACTCGGCTGAGTCTTCACCGGAGTTTCGACTGGCTTTTTCGTTGCCAACCATTCGTCAACTTTGTTTCGTTGTGTGGCCAACTCATAGGAAATAACTACGCGGTGACCATTTTTGTCTAAAGTTTCCAACCGAGCCCACTGCTGAGCTTTGTTGAAATAGTGGCGAGCATAATTGTCGTCGCCTTTTACTTTGAAGAAGAAGTAGCCATTCTCGTCTTTGCTGAAGTTCAGCGTGTCGCCTGCGCGGCCACTGGCCACATCTATATCAGGCTGCAATAGAGCCTGCTCCGGCTTCTGAGCAGCCGTAGAAAGCTTGCGTTGTGTGTCTTGAGATTCATAAGCCAACCATGAGCCGGATACTTCCGACTTCCAGGCTAAAGCGCTCGGCTGGCTAAACTCGTTGAACTCACTCATACGGTAGGCACACTAGTCCAATATTGATTTATTAAATGGTCTACATTTTGGGCGTTTCCGTCAATGCGGCAAATACGTAGTAGGCGCCGACTGTTGCTCAGAAGTTACAAGCGCCAGGTCGGCATTTTCCCTTGACCTCATCCTAAAGTATGATCCAGCCGACCCCGTTTATGCTATTATGGATATAGAGATGCATAAATCCATAAAGCGGAGGTAGCTATCATGACAAACGGTAAAACAATCTGTACAGTGTGCAACTATATATTTGATGAGAAACTGGGAGAACCTCGCCAGGCTATTTCCCCGGCTGTTAAATTCGAGGATCTGCCTGATAACTGGCAGTGCCCTGAGTGCAATTCTTCTAAGGATATGTTCCAACCCTGCTCATGCGTGAGTTTTCATATCTACGAGCAGACTTGCGTCCGCCCGGCGGAAAATGCATCCCAGAGGGAAAGCGCACAAATGTCCGCGCTTCCTGTTGGTCTTTTAGTCAGTCAAGATCCCAAGCGCGCTTGTGTATTAGAACAATACGGCATCGACTATTGCTGCGGCGGCAAAGTGACGCTTGCTGAAGCTTGCAGGCAAAGAAATCTCAGCCTTCAAGAAGTGCTTACAAAACTTGTTGCCGCCGGACAAAAAGACCCAGCTGGCGCTGAACCCGACTGGACACAATCCAGCCTCAAGGAACTTGTCCATCATATAGTCTCTTCATATCATCAACCATTGCGGCAGGAACTGCCCCGACTAAAGGCGCTCGCCGAAAAGGTCGCCAAAGTCCATGGTGACAATCATCCTAAAATGCTGAAGGTACTGGATGTGCTTAAGACATTCAAAGACAAGCTTGAGTTGCATATGCAAAAAGAGGAGTTGATTCTCTTCCCAGGCATTTCCGCTCTGGAGGATGGAGGCAACCCAACATCATTTGGCTGTGGTGGCGGCATCGAACATCCCATAGAAGTGATGATACAGGAGCACGATGATGCCGGCGAAGCCATGTTCGCCATGCGGACGCTCACGAATAACTACACGCCGCCGGAGGATGCATGTGATACTTTCAAGGTTCTGTTGCATTCACTAGCCAAGCTTGAACTGGACATGCATCAGCATGTTCATAAGGAGAACAACATATTGTTCCCCCGGGCAATAGATTATCTCAAGTCAGCTGCAGCGACCAAATAATTGCTGCATTCAAAGCGCTTCAAAGCCTAAGGAGCAAGACAATGATTTCTCAAACAGCAGAGTATGCTTTGCGCGCAATCGTATTCCTGTCAATGAACGGCGATGCCGCTTATACCACACAACAAATATCGGCTGCCACGAAAGTACCTGCTGCTTATTTGTCTAAGGTGTTGAAATCGCTGGTCAGGGCAGACCTAATACAATCTCAAAGGGGCATTGGTGGGGGCTTCGTGTTATCAAAGCCACCGGAAGCGGTAACAATCTTGCAAGTAGTAAGCGCCGTCGATCCAATCCAGCGCATCAACACCTGCCCCTTGGGACTCAAAGCACATGGCACCAATCTTTGTGCTTTGCACAAGCAACTCGACGATGCAACAGCGGTCATCGAAAAGGCGTTCCGTGATACCACAATTGCCGACGTGCTGGCGCGTCCGACAAAATCTATTCCGCTGTGCGACTCTACATGCAAGCCTTCCAAGGCTCCTGCCGTCCGCAAGTAACATCCCAGTTATAGTATTTAAGAAAGTAGAGGTGAGCCATTATGATTATCACAAGAGAGACAACAGTAAAAGAAATTATGGACGCTTGTCCCGATGCCGCCCAAGTGTTCCTACAGCACGGGGTCGATGTGCCCTTGTCGTGCGACGAAAGCATTCTGGATTGTAATTTGGAGTTGTGTGACAGCATGTGCCACATCGACGATGTAGATGCTTTAATTCTCGACCTCCAAAAGTTTTTTGATGCTGCCGGCACAGCAGGGGTATCATAAAATGATCCGAACAAAGAGAGTTTATGATGAGCCGGAGCCGACCGATGGACTGCGCATTCTAGTTGATCGGCTCTGGCCTCGCGGAATCAGCAAGGAGAAACTTGTCGTCGATGACTGGATTAAAGAAGTTAGTCCAAGTACAGAACTTCGGCAGTGGTTTGCACATAAGCCCGAAAGATGGCGCCAGTTTCTCATTAAATACTTTCAGGAGCTGGACCATAACCAGGTATACTGGCAGCCGCTTCTGAAGAAGGCACAGCGTCACCACATGACTCTTATCTACGCAGCCAAAGATGTCAGACACAACAATGCCGAAGCTCTAAAGCAATATTTAGAAGCCAAACTGCCTGGAAGGGCATCTAATGCATAAACTGCTGCTGTCGCTAACTCTATTTCTCTGCTTGTGCTTTTTGCAGCCCGCTCAAGCCAAGCAGGCTCAAAAACCGCTGACCGCTCAGGAATATGCAAGCGAGCTCAAGCAATTCTGGGATAAAGCCTATAGCAAGAAAGGATATTTCATCGGCACAGAACCAGACGATTTCTTCGTCGACGAATTGAGCAAGTTAAGACGAGGCAAGTTACTTCTGCCCGGAGAAGGTGAAGGACGCAATGCGGTGTACGCTGCAAGCCACGGCTGGTATGTAGATGCATTTGATTTCAGTGTCAAGGGTAGAGAAAAAGCAATAGCCCTAGCAAAATCCAATGGAGTCACTTTCAATTACTGGATAGCGGATTTTGCAGAACCACGTACACCGAAAAACTTTTACGACGTAATTGCCATCATTGACTTGCCGACGCTGCCGAGTATCCGCCATAAAGGATTTGCGGTTGTTCGTGAAAGTCTTAAGCCGGGCGGGCTAATAATTTACGAGGGTTATGTTCCAAGGCCAGGCGAAATATTTTGGGCATCGCGTGATGAACTAAAAAATGAATTTGCCGGATACAAATTCACAACACTATCAACACACAATGCCATCCGCTTCCACGAAGGTAAAAATCATATTGATCTCGTAGTGCAGATGGTAGCGCAGAAATAGCAGGCTCACGTCTTTAACTCGCGAGATTCTTCGCGTTGCTCAGAATGACGTGCAAAAGGGCGCATGCAAAGCGCCTCTACATTGCACGGGCACTTTGGCAAAAGCTATCTGGTGAAATACTCTGGAAATCTCCATGTTTACAATAGAAATAGAGGCGTACAACGCCAGAATTCAACGCACGACTTACAAGCATGTATCCATCTTTAATCAACTACAACTGCCCGGATTTTTCTGTCACCTTACAAAAGACGGACTGTCCAAGACCATTTACCGTCTATCAACGTGGTAATCTTGATTCATTGCCGCAGCTAAAGGCACTTGGCCGTCTAGCGCTTCTTAAAATGAAGGCTGTATCGGCAGTATTACCGTTCCGCGTAAACAACTACCTTGTTGAAGATCTTATAGACTGGGAAAAAGTACCTGACGATCCCATATTTCAGCTCACTTTTCCACAACCAGGCATGCTGCGTCCTGATGAGCTAAAAAGCATGATGCGATTAATCAAAGCAGAAGCTTCCGAAGCGGAAATACAAGCCCAAGCCAATGAAATTCGCTCACGTTTAAATCCGCATCCGGCCGGACAAATGAATCTAAACGTGCCCAGGTTAGCCGGCACACCCGTTGCGGGAATTCAACATAAGTATCGGGAAACTGTACTGTTTTTTCCTACCGCCGGCCAAACGTGTTTTGCGTACTGTACATATTGCTTCCGCTGGCCGCAATTTACAGGCATGGAAGGACTAAAGTTTGCTTCCACTGAAGTCACTCCTTTGCTTGATTACTTGAGAAATCACAAGGGAGTTACGAGCGTGCTTTTCACCGGCGGTGATCCGATGGTGATGCGTAGCGATTTACTCAGGCGTTATATCGAGCCGCTGCTGACCCCGGAATTCGAACAAATAACGAGCATTCGCATTGGCACCTATGCCCTGGGCTACTGGCCATATCGATTTGTTTCCGATACAGACTCAGATGATCTGCTTCGGTTATTTTCACAGGTTGTAGAATCAAAACGTTCGATGTCTATAATGGCTCATTACAGTCATCCTAATCTGCTTAAGACCGATATCGCAGAAGCAGCTATAAGACGAGTTACAAGCACTGGAGCGGTCATCCGCTGTCAAGCACCTCTAATGAAACACATAAATGATGATCCAAAAATTTGGTCGGAGATGTGGCGATTACAAGTCAAATTAGGCACTATTCCGTACTACATGTTTGTAGCTCGCGATACAGGAGCTCGGGAATACTTTGAGCTACCTCTTTACCGCTGCTTAGACATTTTCCAAAACGCTTACCAAAAAGTTTCCGGACTGGCACGGACCGTTCGCGGCCCATCTATGTCCTGCACTCCTGGAAAGGTTTTAGTTGACGGCGTCACAGAACTGTCAGGCGAAAAAGTATTCGTTCTCAAATTCATACAGGCTCGAAATCCCCGCTGGTGCAACAAGATTTTCTTTGCCAAATATGATGAAGAAGCAAGGTGGCTGGACGAGCTACGTCCCGCCTTTGGTGCGGAAAGTTTTTTCTTTGAAGAGGACATGCGCACAATGTCCGAAACAGGCTTTGCACAAGTGTGGAACCGATGAGGGAGGTTAGTTGAAGCATTTAGTGCAATACTAGAAGTAACGCCAATTGATTGAGGTAATAGTCGTGAAGGCAAAAATGCCCAGAAAAGCTCCGGAAAAAGCCACTTACCTTTGTATCTGGTGTGACTGTGAGTTCAAATACACAAACGGACCACTCACCTGTCCAATTTGTGGCAATGCGCGCCACGATGACCTAATCCCTATATACGTGGAAAACAATCCTGGCGACGATTTGTTGACGGGCAAAGATGAATGGCACGGCGGCTGATTGCCCAGATATCAAACAAATGCTTCGCCACTAACCACCGATTTCGATCATTGTTCGGTTGGCAGTGTTTGCTAATTCTTCCATCGGGGGATGCGCCTCTGGTTTCATCAAGACTGCGGACTGAATCAGAAGAGCCAACTCTGAATCTGAAATCCCCTTGCGCAATACATCTTTCAAATTGACTTCAGGCAAATAGAAAAGACAAGATTTGACGGAGCCGTCTGCAGTCAATCGCAACCTGTTGCATGAGCTACAAAAGCTTTCCGTCATTGACGTAATAAAACTAACTTTGCCAATATGTCCTTCAATAGCAAAGTCTTTGGCAACGGCGCCCGGCGTCAGTTCAAGCGGTATGAGCTTAAACTGTTTTTCAATTGCATCGCGCATTTCGCAATACGAGAAAACACCTTGTGGTCGCCAGTGATTGTCCTTAAACGGCATATATTCGATGAAGCGCACATTGATTGGTTTATCTTTTGCCCAATTGACCATGTCGACTACTTCATCGTCATTGACTCCCTTGATCACTACCATGTTCATTTTCAAGGAAGAGAATCCAATTTCTAGAGCAGCGTTAATTCCCTTCATCACAGCTTCATAATCGTCTCGCTTAGTTAATTCCGCAAAACGGATTCTGTCCAGTGTGTCGAGGCTAATATTTAAAGAGGTCAAGCCGGCGTCTTTCAGTACTTGAGCTTGCCCAGATAACAAAACCCCATTTGTTGTCATGGCAATTGTCGAAAGACCTTCAAGCCTGGACAGTTGATGCACAAGAAAAGGCAAGTCTTTACGAACGAGCGGTTCGCCACCGGTTAAACGAATTTTCGATATTCCCAGATCTACAAAGACTCTTGCGATGCGAATAATTTCTTCGAAAGTCAGAATATTATCTTTGGTTTTCCACTTAAGACCTTCCGGTGGCATGCAATAAGAACAGCGCAAATTGCATCTATCCGTAACCGATATTCGCAAATAAGTATGCTCTCTACCATAATTATCAATCAGTTGATTCATTAGCCTTGGCTTGTCCTCACCTTCGATTTTCATGCCGCTGATTCACTAACACGAACTTATTGTCGCATAGACCGAACCTCATATGGTCTTTGCGCCCGATGCCAAGCACACAGTGCCGGCAGGCTAGAGCCTTTATCCTCCGAAAGGATGATTTGGTTATTCGTAATGCTTCTTGGGAATGATGTGCAACTTTACGATTCAGTTAAGAATAGAATCGTGTGTTTTTTTTGCTATTAGCAACGGAATGTCCAAGTGAATTTAAGGTACCCAAACGGCAGACTGCTTATTTTAGACCTATTGCACAAAGAAGGAATTAGTTGTGCGGAGGCTCTTATTAGAGGCGCGTATGCAGTTGGTTTGATTACTGAAGGATCACTGTCGCACAATGGCAATTGCCAAAAATGCGGTTCGTTGTCCGCATCTAGACAAATAGTTGAGGCATATTTCAAACAACACTGCAGTCAGTTGTCTAAAGGCGGATGCGCGGAGATGATAAAGCAAGTTACATCTGGAATTGAAACGGACGTAGAAGCCTATAAGGCTAAGACCGGACTGGTGCATCCCCGGACAGAGATTCCCGATCCCCTTGACTGCAGTAACATGGCGCCCTATGTTTTTGACTTCATGCTTCAGCACTTACATCGATATCAGTGAGCTTTGTTTCTGTTAGTTGCAGCCGGTTGTTCCTTGAGTTTCCGTAGACTGAATTCAGCCGGCCACAACAAGATGGACGGTACACTTAAATAACGGATAGTTTGATCTACAAGCAATCCGACAGGATCGTGCCTGCCTTTAGGTCCTGCAAACGATGAAATTACAGGTAAGCTCGTGATATCAGTGCGGGAAGCAATACTGGCTATGACAGACATTGTATCGGCGCTAATAAGCTCAACCGTTACCTGTGGAAAGTTCTCACGTTGAAGTTGCAGATAGTTGAGCAATCCAGCCTGTCCAGTCTGATTATGTGGCTGATCTATGCAGGGCACAACACGTATTTGTGCATTCAAGAACGAGGCAACAAAAAACGCGCCGTCCAGTGTATTTTGAAAATCATCAGCCGGATCAATGTATACATCAAGGCTCTGCCAGGGCGTACAGGCATTTTGGATAATTAGAAGAGGGCTTTCGATATAATGAGCAAGTTTCTCCGCCAAAGAACGACGCGGCACCGCTCGCCTGTCTTGAGCAGGAGAGGTTATACCGCTGGACTTATTTCCTATGGCAGTTAATGAATAGGACCTAGCACGGCTACATATTTCTCTAACCGGATTGCCTTCATCAATAAACACATCACCCTTGATTGCCAGTGAGCCTGAATGTACCGAGTACATCTCCGCAAGAGTATCACCAAGGGAAAGCAATTCCTGTCTGACAGCTTCGTGAACTTTCAAGTATGGGCCGCTGCCAATCAACCCAGGCACATCAAAGCTGAGAAATTCCCATATTCCGGGAGAGTCTACGACAAATTGCGCATCTACTCCTATGTCTTGACTAACTCCCACTTTCCACAATAACTCAGCGGCCTGCAAACATTCAGCAGAACCATCAAGGATAAGTAGCGTTGAAAAAGCCGACATTGAAACTTCCACTAAAGTAGATCCTAATTTCATTCTTAGCCGAAAGTTGCGCCAGACGTATCCATCGAAATGATGATCTATAGGAAAATTGGTCGGCAATTGCTAAACTTCGAGGATAATGGCCATAGTCTCTGTATTTAAGTCTTGTGATCTATCAATATTGTCCGTGTTTTTGACATCGGGACTTTATTCATCCGTCGGACACGGTGGCGCCTCAGCATATCTAGCTGTTTTATCAATTCTAGGCGCCAATCCAGTAGAAGCAGTCAGCACGGCTCTTATCCTAAATGTGCTTGTGGCTGGTCTTGCTTGCATTTCTTATGCTCGCGCTGGTTATTTAGATATTGGCTTCACATCAGCATTTATTGTTACTTCCGTGCCGGCGGCCTTCATTGCCGGTTTGCTAAAAGTAGATACCGGCATTTATGAGTTCGTGCTTGGGGTGGTTCTAATAATTGCTGCAGTCCGTCTATTCATGCCGACATCTATAAATTCGCCGGTCCAGTCTCGCCCTTTAATTGCCATGTTGGTAGCAGGCGCAGTAATCGGCTTTTTATCAGGCTTGGTGGGAATTGGCGGGGGAGTCCTTTTAAGTCCTCTAATTCTTCTGAGACGGTGGGCAGATACAAAGACTGCCTCGGCTACTGCAGCTCTATTTATTGTCGCCAATTCAATAGCGGCCCTTGCCGGTCGAGCCCTTCATAATGGTGTCGTTCTGACTCAATTTGGGCCCCTGCTTTTTGCCGCCTTATTTGGCGGCTTTGCCGGCTCGCAATTAGGAGCAAGGTTTATTCCCACAAGACAGCTGCAGGTGCTTTTGGCTTTTGTGCTACTTATTGCTGCCGTCAAAGAACTACTTTAGCTGTCCGATAGACCGGTTACCTTCCTGTGCTCAGCCTGACGAATGATGTAACTATCGTTTCCCTTGACTAAACTCAAAAATATTCAACTTCTGGGAATACATAGTGAACGGCAAGAACTGGTGGCAGCCGCTATTTGTGGTAATGATTGTGGGATTGGCCACAGTTATGTACATGGGCATTTGCACTTATCAGGATGCTCCACCAATACCGGATTTTGTCGATTCCGAAAGTAAAACGGCAATTAGTCGCGAAGATATTCTAGCCGGACAAGTTGTTTTTCAAAAATACGCTCTCATGGACTATGGCAGTATGTTCGGCGACGGCGGTTCGCGCGGACCAGATTTCACGGCAGAAGCGCTGCATAACATTGCTGCCTCCATGAACAAATACTACAAAGAAGGAAGTGCCGCTGACGGGACCATAGATGAGGATGTGGCCCAAGCCAAAACAATATCCGATCTCAAAACTAATAATTACACCAACGGCGAAGTTTTGATGTCGGCAGCCGAGATATATGCATTTGAGAATTTAGTTGACTATTACCAGAAAATGTTTACCGGCGGGGGACAACGATCGTTTAGTTCAGATCATTATATAAACAACCAAACTGAACTCAGACAATTAAGCAGTTTCTTCTTTTGGGGAGCTTGGGTTTGTGCAGCAGAACGTCCTTCCAAGTCTTACAGTTACACACACAATTGGCCCTATGATCCTGCTGCCGGCAATCTGCCCAGTGCTCCTGTTCTTCTGTGGAGCGTGCTTGGCTCGCTTGGACTAATGGTAGGCATTGGTTTTGTCCTTTATTTACGGGGACGCCTTGATACTGCCTTAACTCCCGGCTCAGGCAATGAGAAGTTGACTGCCTTACACAGTGAAGCCATTCGTGAGTTCGTCCCTTCACCAACTCAACTTGCCAGCTACAAATTCTTTGCTGCTGCAGCTATTTTGTTCCTGCTGCAAGTTTTAGCAGGAGCGCTCACAATTCACGACTTCATCAAGCTTACGCATATTTTCGGCGTGAACATGGCAGATATATTGCCGGTTACAATTACTCGCTCCTGGCATATTCAGCTGTCCTTGTTTTGGATTTCAGCTTGCTGGATAGGCGCCTCTATTTTCGTATTGCCGATGGCCGGCAGCGAAGAACCAAAGGGTCAGCTCCAGCTCATGAATTTATTGTTTGGTTTATTCGTGCTTTTGGTGTTAGGCAGCTCGGCAGGGATTTTCCTTGGTCCTATGGGCTATCTAAATCAATGGTGGCATTTGCTGGGACATCAGGGGTGGGAATTTGTCGAGCTGGGAAAGCTCTGGCAAGTCTTGTTATTTGTCATATTTTTGTTGTGGGCTGTAATTCTTTACAGAGGCGTCAAACCCATTTTCGAACGCAAGCAATTCTTAGCATTACCTAGCTGGATCTTTTATTCGGTTTTGTCCGTGCTTATTCTTTTCTGTTCAGGATTTGTTGCTACTCCGCGCACGAATTTTGTTATCGCCGACTTTTGGCGGTGGTGTGTCATTCATATGTGGGTGGAGGCATTTTTCGAAGTGTTCACCACATCAATAGTTGCCTATTTTATGTACTTTATGGGGCTAGTCAGTCGTAAATCAGCATCTCGAGTTGTCTATCTCGCTACCCTATTATTTCTCGGCTCGGGCATAATTGGTATCTCGCATAATTTTTACTGGAATGCCAAACCGATCATAACACTGGCCTTGGGCAGCGTATTTTCCACTCTGCAAGTAATACCTTTGCTAATGCTTACTCTGGATGCGTGGCGTTTTCGCAAATTGCCGGCAGAGGCGCTAAAGGAAAGCAAAGTTACTTATCCATTTGGACAAGCCGATGCGTTCTTATTTCTGTTGGCTGTAAATTTCTGGAATTTCTTGGGGGCAGGCGTCTTTGGCTTTATCATCAACCTGCCCATTGTTAATTACTATGAGCATGGTACATATTTGACGGTCAATCACGGTCATGCGGCCTTGATGGGTGTTTACGGCAACTTAGCTCTAGCATCACTGTTTTTCTGCTGTCGATACCTGGTTAAGGTGGAATTTTGGAATTCCACGCTTATCAGCTGCGCCTTTTGGTCACTAAATATTGGACTTTTACTTATGGTCGTCATGGATCTTTTCCCTGTTGGCATCTTACAGCTTTCAGCCGTTCTTGACCATGGGCTTTGGTATGGACGATCTCAAATATTTATAGATGGTACCGGCTTCCAGACATTCACCTGGCTGAGAGCCGTTGGCGGCTATTTGTTCTTGCTAGGAGGAGTCATTCCCATTTGTTGGTTCATGATGACACGATTCTCGGCTTTGAAAGTAAAGGCAAGGGGAAATTCAAAATCTCAATCATTCTTTGGGATGACCGGAGATCTCCGGGACTTGAGTAAATAGCCAAATAGACTGATGTGCCGAATTCTTTGCGAATTTAGACTTAAGTTGTGTGCAGAAAAACAATGAGGGACGAACATGATTGAATCTAGGGAATCCAAATTGTGCGAACTTTACATGAGGACAGCCGATAAAGCGCTTCAGGAAGGTGACGTTAAACGTGCCGAAACTATCCTGTCTGATGCAGTGGATGAGATGGAGTCCTTCTTGAGCGAACCGGCGATTTTAATTGCCGGACTAAAGCAACGTCTTGCCGACGTATATAGAGAACAGGGTCGCTACGTGGAATCTAATAATTCATATAATGAAGCCCTCTCTATAGTCGAACTAGAAAGAGACAAACTGGAAAGCAATCCTGCGGCGCAAACGGCAAAATACGATTATTTTTCAGCAGGCATTTTGGAAGGCCATGCTACTTGTCTGTGTGAAGAGGGACGTTTCGAGGAATCGACGCGATTAAGAGAAAGAGCAATCGAACTTTTAGAAAAACATGGTAGCTTTCCCTCCGTGCAGGTAACAAGACGCAAGTTGGCAGCAACATATCTTGTTTGCCAGGAATATGAAAATGCAAAACGCAATTATGGACAATTGCTCAGGATAGCGGAAGAAAAATATGGATGTAATCATCCAGACGTGGCCGAGTTGCTAACATTCTTGGCACTTACTAATTATTTTCAAGGAAATTATAACGAGGCGGAGGAGCTCTATTTAAAGGCGTTCAAGAGTCAGCAATCTGAAGGAAATCCACAAGCCGTCTGGACCGCCAATGAGCTTGGGCTTTCATTATGCGCACAGGGAAAACACAGTCTAGCGAAGTCCTATTGCCATCAGGCTCTGGAAACCAGAGAGCAGTTTACCAATAAAGTCTCGATGACGGAAAGAGAAAAGCTCGCCAACGAGTTGTCCGAACTCGCGGATGTCTATTGCGCCAAAGACGGCTTTGAAGAGGCAACGCCGCTTTGCAGACAGGCGCTTGCGTGCAGACTGCAAATTGCCGGGCTTGGCTCCTTGGAGCTGAATGACAAATTGCAGTTGTATGCATATTTGCTTAGAAAATCAGGCAGGGATTCTGAAGCAATACGGATAGAAACACTTGCTGAAAAACAATCAGGAGGACTAAATGCACAGTAAATTAGAACCTAGTACAACTGTCGGGCAGCTAGTTGCGGAGAAGCCGAGTCGTTCAAAAATCTTTGAGAAGATTGGTATCGACTATTGCTGCGGCGGTAAAAAATCTCTATCAGAGGCATGTCTAGAAAAGGGCATGGACGTCAATGTTGTAATAACTGAATTGACTGCCAATGATAATGTGGCTCACGACGAAACCAATTGGTCTGATGCCAGCCTGGCGGACTTAATAGATCACATTGTCTCTGCTTATCACAATACATTGCGAGAGGAGCTTAAACGGCTGGAATCTTTGCTGAAAAAAGTGGCAGGCGTGCACGGCGAGGCGCACCCGGAACTCAAGGATTTATCCACCTGTTTCTTACGCTTTAAAAACGACTTGGAAATGCACATGCAAAAAGAAGAGATGATTTTGTTTCCATTGTGCAAAAAAATAGAGTCATCGAAAACAATTCATGCTTTTCACTGCGGCGGCATCGCCAACCCAATACAGGTAATGCGCTTTGAGCATGACACAGCCGGCGCCGATCTTGAGCTAATGTCCAAGCTAACCAATAGTTTCACCCCACCTGCTGATGCGTGCAACAGTTTCAGGGCGTTATTGGACGGTTTGGCGGAAATCACCTCTGAAATGCATGAGCATGTTCACCTGGAGAATAATATTTTGTTTCCTCGAGCAATCGCCCTAGAAACCAGCTGCTCGACAAGCGACGATACATAACACTTATCGAAAACATTTCACTTTGCCCACGCATAAGCAAGTGCATACGTTATGGAAAATATTGTGGAAAGTATTATGCTACCTGCGTAACGTAAGTGGAGCGGCAGTTTGTCCTGTATGATAAAGTTGCCCATAACGGCAATGGGAAGATTTAGGATAAACATTTTGGTCGCTAAAATAATAGCCCAGAATAAAACCATGGTTGGCATTAGTTCCGACCAAGAAGTTGTAGCAAGTTTGATAAATAGCATGTGTCTGGCAATCCAAAATGGATTGAAGTAAAAGACTGCACCTATTGTTCTGGCTAGGCCGTTAAGCCCTAGTTGCTCGTCACGGTTTTCAGTTAAATGCCGAAGCACGGGAAGCCCAGCGACTTTTTTTGGCAAACAGACTTCACTTAGCCTGTTAAACCAAGTGGGTATTTCATATTGATAAACCAACCCGCCTGCCAACAGCAGCGCCACTAGACGATATGGGTTGAAGTTAGAAGTGATGAGCTGACCGATCAGGTCTGTTGCCGGATACAAAAGCCATGAAACTAGAAATTGGCAATTCCTTTTCATATGACTAATTTTGCATACAGAGGCTGGCTGTTCTTTTTAGCGGCACAAAGCCTACCGATTCAACCTGCCTTAAAAGTTGTCTGTAGTCACATTCAATTTTTACTCCTGCCTTTTCCGTGACCTCGTCTTCCAGAGGCAGGTCAAAGTCATCTGCTCCAAAACTTAGACCTCTGACAGCTTCCGTTGACTGCGTAAGAACAGAGGCGCGAATATGGGGTATGTTGTCCAGGTAAATTCGTGAAATCGCCAAGTGGCGCAAGTACTCACTGCTCTCAATTTCAGTGCCGCCAAGAGAAGTATTCTGCGGTTTATATGTCCAACATAAAAAACTGGAAAGCCCTCTTTGAAGGTCTTTTTTTACGTCGTCTTGAAATCTGCGTAAGGATTCAAGGTGTTCGAGCCGTTCCGTCAATGTTTCATCAAAACCAATAACCATAGTCGCCGTCGAATTTAGACCGGCTTCAAGAATTTGTCTTTGTGCACGAAAATACTCGGGCACAGTGTATTTAAATGGGCTATGCCTTTGCCGAAAATTGTCATTTAAAATTTCTGCTCCGCCACCTGTGATCCATTTGACTCCGGACTTCTTCAACAAATCAAGGGACTCTTCGATACTTTTATTTGAAGTACGCGCTATGTAAATGAGCTCGGCAACAGTAAGGGCGTAGAACTCGATATTGCCACCAAAACGGCTGCGAATTGAAGCAAACAGATCGCAATAAAAATCGATCTTCAGGCGGGGGTTAAAACCGCCGTTAAAGCAGACGAGTTCAGCGCCTCGTCTAATGAGGTGTTCGATCCTATCAAAGATCTGCTCCTTAGAAAGCACGTAAGAATCACTGGCATTAGGCGCTCGAGCAAAGGCACAATAGTCGCACTTCGCGACGCAGATATTGGTGTAATTAACTATGCCCATAACTATGTATGTGGCTTCATGCGTTTTGTGAAACCGATTACGTACGCTCGTTGCCAATCGGCAAAGGTTTTTCTCGGATGACTTGTGCCAAAGAAGTCTTGCATCGTCTTTGGTTATGCGCTCGCCTGTTTGTATCTTATGCTCAATGGCAGCAAGAGAATCGATCATTGCTTTCCGTTCCGCTAAATTGACACATAGCGTATTTATCTACAACAGACTCACACAATTCCGCTGTGACTCTTTCAACCAGAGCAACATGATTTTCACCTGCCCCTGAAGAAGCTATAAGGACGCGATCTCCTTTTCTTATGAATCCTTGTTCCAGCGCCTCCAACAAATTTACCGCTGCGCTGCAGTTGGCAATATTGCCGTATTTCTCAAACGACTGGTAAGCTTTATCTTCCGGAAAGCCAAGGGATTGACGCCAAGCATCGGCGGCCCAGTGAACAGGCTGGTGAGTAACTAAAAAATCCAGTTCAGCCATCAAAAGCGTTCCTTTGGCAAGGGCACGAGCTACTGCGTCTTTCATATCCGCTTTGGTATGCGCGGCTATTTCCTTGGTGGCTTGTGGGTTGTAAAAAGTGACGAATTCCTGTTCGTAGCGAGAACCTACACCATTTCTTTTGGCAAGTTGTGGGGATCTCCTTTGCAAGATGATGGCATTGTGACGACTGCCATGACTGGTTGAATGTGAAGTTACATAGCCATAGTCATCGTCTACGGCTGCAACAATACCGGCTACAGCCGCGTCTCCTGTATTGACGGAAAAATAGTCCGATTTATCGGTAACCATCGAGTCAATATAACTTGCGACAATCAAGACCTTTTCTTTAATACCGGCGCGTACCAGACCCTCAGCTACCTCCAATGCCGTGACAAACGAAGAGCAACACGAATCAACTTCGAAGGCTCCAGCATTTTTCAATTGCAATTTATGTTGAACCAATGAGGCATTCGGCGGTAAAGGTAAATCAGGTACTTGCGATGCGGTAATGACAAGATCAATTTCATCCTTGTCAATGTTGCTGTTAGCCAGAGCTATGGCGCAAGCAAGAGTTTCTGCATCCGAAGGCAACATGGGATGCGGACTAACCGATTCTCGTAAAGAATCAGGATCTACAGGTACGCGACGTCTCTCTTTGGTGCCTTGAAAGGGGTTATCCTGCTTGCTTGCCGGCAAATTATTTAGCCATGTTTGATACCATGATTGCTTCATCCAGCCGTCATAGTTAGATTCAATTGAGCCCGGCAATTTGCTATTTTTGCTAATCTCTTCAATGTAGGATTGAGGCAATAGAGTGCCTGCTAAAAATTCGAGAAGCAAGTCTTTTCTTTTGCCGCTTATTTCTTTTGCCGGCAAATAAGCCCCTAAACTAATTAAGCCTGCTGATCTGCACATAAATAACTCAAGCGCTAAACAAACCAATTTTGTCATGCAGAGAAGGTGCCACATATCATCCTTACGGATGATATTGATAATCGCCAGGATGAGCTTATGGCCACTATTTAGTGCCTAGTTGCCAGCCTGAGCAAGAGTGCTAGAGTTGTCTGTTCTTAATTTGTGTGCAGGGTAGAAATAGAGATAGTAGTAATGAATAATCCAATGGTGATTCAAGGTGGTATGGGTGTGGCGGTGTCCAACTATCGCCTGGCGCGTTCAGTATCACAGCAAGGACAATTAGGAGTTGTCTCCGGAACATTTCTAGACGGCATCTTGACGCGTCGCTTGCAGGATGGTGATCTAACAGGCGACACAAGACAAGCTCTTACGCATTTTCCTTTACCTGACATGGCGCAAAGAATAATTGACTCTTATTACATTCCGGGTGGAAGACTAGCCAACCAGCCGTACAAAGCTGTAGCAATGCATACCTTAAACAGTCCACGCAGTCTTATTGAACTGACAGTAGTAGCTAATTTCGTGGAGGTATTCTTGGCTAAGTATGGGCACAAAGGTGTTGTGGGAATCAATTACCTGACTAAAATTGAATTACCAATACTTCCATCCTTGTATGGTGCAATGCTCGCCGGTGTCGATTATGTGCTCATGGGAGCAGGAATTCCCAAAGCAATTCCCGGCATTCTCGACAAATGTAGCCGAAACGAGAGAGCAACAATGAGTATCAACGTGGAAGGTGCCCAAAGTGATGAAGTGTTTGAGACAGTTTTTGATCCTAAAGAATTTGGCTTTCATAATATAAGGTCTATGAAAAGACCTTTCTTCATTGCTATTGTCTCTTCATCAACACTTGCCTGGGCTTTGTCCAAGCGGTCGCACGTGAATGGTTTTGTCGTCGAGCACCATACGGCAGGAGGACATAATGCGCCGCCGCGTGGAGAATTGAAAGTGGATTTAACAGGTGAACCGCTCTATGGAGCAAAAGATGAATGCAACCTTGCCGAGATGAGAAAAATAGGACTGCCTTTCTGGTTGGCCGGTTCATATGGTTCACCTGAACAACTAAAGTCAGCACAAAAGCAAGGAGCGCAAGGCATCCAGGTGGGCACCGCGTTTGCTTTTTGCAATGAATCCGGAATAAGCACGGACATCAAACAAGCAGTGATTAATAAGGTCATAAGTGATGACACCAGTTCCTATACGGACATTCTTGCCTCAGCATCAGGCTATCCTTTCAAAGTAGTTAAATTAGAGGGATCACTTTCAGAAAGAAAACTCTACGAGGCAAGACCCCGTCTATGCGATCTAGGATATTTGCGGACGCCCTTTAAGAAGTCAGATGGTGTCGTTGGTTTTCGTTGCCCAGCTGAGCCAATTGACGATTATTTGCATAAAGGCGGCAACTTGATTGATACCATCGGCAAAAAATGTTTGTGTAATGGACTGACATCTACTGTGGGATATGCGCAAATACAGAAATGCGGTTATCGAGAATTACCATTAGTAACCGCCGGCAAGGATCTGATGTCTATAAAACGCTGTCTTTCAGGTAAAAACTCATATTCAGCGGCAGACGTTTTAAATTATCTCTTAGGACCAGTATCGACCGGTAGCAATCAATTGAATTTAGCTACGGGTTAGCTTTGTAGTTACCTAAAGGTAATCCACCGTTTGGACGATTATAAGCCGCGCCGGATATGACAAATTATGTCCGAGAAGAAGGTTAAGGCATAATGAAAACCATAATTGAACCCTTTCGGACCAAAATGACCGAACCAATTCGTTTTACCAGCAGGCAAGAGCGTGAAGGCTTACTGGCAAAATGCAGCTACAACTTATTTCACCTTGATGCCGAGGATGTAACAATTGATTTGCTGACGGACAGCGGCACGTCCGCCATGTCTTCAAAACAATGGGCTGCCCTTATGCAAGCCGATGAGTCCTATGCCGGATGCTCCAGCTATAAGCGCTTCAGTCGGACAATTAAGGACATATTTGGATTTGAATATGTATTCCCGGTGCACCAAGGGCGTGCAGCTGAAAGATTGCTTTTCGAAGTTCTTGTCTGGCCGGGACAAGTAGTGCCGAGTAATAACCACTTTGATACCACTCGGGGCAACCTGGAAAATGAGGGAGCAGAGGCAGTTGATTTGCCTTGCCCGGAATCCTTCAACCTGGAAAGCCGGTATCCATTTAAAGGCAATATTGATCTTGTTGCTCTGGAGAAGCTAATTGGCAGATACAGCAAGGATATTATTCCATTGGGAATGATAACCCTCACCAACAACACCATTGGTGGGCAACCGGCATCGCTTTCAAATATAGCGGCATACGCCAGGCTACTATCCAAGCACAAAATCCCGTTCTTCATTGATGCAGCACGGTTTGCCGAAAATGCCTGGTTGATGAAGAGCCGCGATCCTGGACTTAAGGACAGGACCATAAAATCCATCGTCGCAGAAATATTCAGTTATGCCGATGGCTGCTTGATGTCGGCAAAAAAAGACGGACTGTCCAACATTGGCGGGTTCATTGCCCTAAACAATAAACAATTGGCAGAACGAATAAGAGAGTCTTTGATATTAACGGAAGGATTTACAACTTATGGAGGACTGTCAGGACGCGATCTCGAAACAATAGCCGTCGGCTTAGAAGAGGCGTTGTGCGAAGACTATTTACATTATCGTGAACATTCTGCAGGTTATTTAGCCAAGGGTCTTATGAACGCCGGAGTGCCGATTGTACAACCGCACGGATTGCACGCTGTATACATTGACGCAAAACGGTTTATGGAGCATTTGCCATTGGATTATTATCCTGGACAAAGTCTGGTTATTGAACTTTACAGGGAAGCCGGGATTCGCTCTTGCGAAATCGGATCAGTAATGTTCGGCACAGATTCACCAAAGATTGGAGAGCAAAATATGTTGCGTTTGGAACTGGTACGCTTAGCTTTACCCAGGCGTGTATACGGACAGAGCCATTACGACTATGTTATCGAGGCAGTTGGAAACATATTTAGGCGACGAAAGAGTGTGAGCGGCGTGAGAATCATAGAAAAACCTGATGTGCTACCACACTTTACTGCCCGCTTTCAGCCGGTCACTATTGATACCATACCGGCGGCAACTACCATCGTGGAGAGTAATTTATGATAACCGCTTATCGCCCAAGACCATCGGCAGAACCATACAAGATCAAAATGGTTGAGCCTTTAAAGATAACAACACCGGAATATAGAAAAGAAGCAATCGCTCAAGCCCACTACAATACATTTCTTCTGCGTTCCGAAGATGTATATATCGATTTGCTGACCGATAGCGGTACATCAGCTATGAGCGATTATCAGTGGGCAGGCATGATGGTTGGCGACGAGGCTTACGCGGGCTCGAAAAATTTTTACAATCTGGAAAAAGCAGTTCATACATATTATGGGTACCGCTACACAGTACCGACACACCAGGGAAGAGCCGCTGAACATTTATTGTCCAAGTTGCTTATTAAGCAAGGCGACATTATTCCAGGCAACATGTACTTCACAACAACACGAGCCCACCAAGAACTTGCAGGCGGCTCCTTTCAGGACGTAATTGTTGATGCGGCTTACGACCCTACAAGCCTAGAGCCATTCAAAGGTAATATTGACCTATCTAAATTGGAGCAACTGATAGCTCAGGCAGGCGCCAATAGAATTCCGTATATAAATGTGCAAGCCTGTGTAAATATGGCCGGCGGTCAACCATTTTCCCTTAGCAATTTAAGACAAGTTGCTTCCCTTTGTCGGAAAAATAATATTCGCGTTGTACTGGATGCGACAAGGGCTCTGGAAAATGCTTGGTTCATACAGCAGCAGGAAGACGGACAGTCCAATAAATCATGCGCCGAGATCTTAAGGGAAATCGCAGATCTTACCGATGCTTGCACTATGTCCGGCAAAAAAGATTTGCTGGTCAATATCGGCGGTTTCCTTGGATTACGTGACCAGGGACTCTATGAGAAAGCATGCGAACTAGTCGTTCTTTTCGAGGGATTACATACCTATGGCGGATTGGCAGGACGCGATATGGAGGCAATGGCGCGCGGGCTCGAAGAAGCGGTTAAGGACGAGCATCTGACAAACCGCATAGGACAGGTGCATTACTTGGGCAAACAACTGGTGGCAGCCGGTGTCCCTGTGGTTGAACCATTTGGCGGTCATGCAATATACCTGGATGCTAAGCGTTTCTTGCCGCACATACCACAGGATGAATTTCCTGCCCAGTCGTTATGCGCAAGCCTCTATGTCGACTCCGGCATTAGAGCGATGGAAAGAGGCATAGTATCAGCAGGTCGCGATCCCGTCACCGGTCAAAATCACTATCCTGAATTGGAATTGGTCCGCTTAACCATTCCAAGACGAGTCTACAGTCAAGGGCACATGGATGTGGTGGCAGATTCCGTTATCCGGCTATATGAAGAGCGCGAATCGATAAAGGGATTGCAAATGACCTACGAACCGCAGACCTTGCGATTTTTTCAGGCGCGTTTTTGTCCTATCAATCAAGACTTACAGCCAAAGCAAATATGTATAGCGGATTTCGAAGCAAGAGCAATAAGCTTTGATATTTAAGAGTTCTTGTTAGGACAAACAATATCGTCTTGAGACAGCTCGAGATCAAATGGGCATTGGCATTTTTTGTTAAGCCAGGCTTCACCTAATCGTTTGAGACTCATAAGCGCTGAATACAATTCTCTGCCCTTGGTCGTGAGGCTGTATTCCACGCGAAGCGGTGAATCTTCATAGACGGTGCGAATGAGAATACCTTCGATTTCCAAAACCTTCAGTCTTTCTCTCAGACTTTTCATGCTTAATCCAGGAATGAGATTGAGAAATTGCCTGGTACGCGTTGGTTGAGTGAAGAGTTCTCGCAAGATCTCTATTGTCCACTTAGGACTTAAGATATCCAGAACAAACGTAATCGGACACTGCAAAGGATCTATATGAGCATCTTCCATTATGAGAACCCTTTAGGAGCTGCTGAATCAAAACGTAACATGATTAAGAGACGGTATCCTCCATCCAAAGAATGATCGGTCGTTTTTTACAGGTAAATCCTCCGCCGGGTTGATGACTAGAACCATGATTTAGTAGAAAATAAGGTAGGTTATTAAAGGTAATCAGGTCATGGCTGAGTCAAAGATTTCCTCCATGCCGACAATTGCCCGTGAAAGGCAATTGATTCTTCTTCTAGAAGCCTTTCTAATCACGGGCATTTTATTCATGATATTTCCCGGCACTTTTTTAGGTGTTTGGAATTTATTTAGCATAAGTAGCAGCCATTCAACAGCAAATATACCTGTTGCCTTGATCCAGGCTCACGGTCATGCGCAGGTTTTTGGCTGGATAGGCAGCTTTATCCTGGGCATTGGTTTTTATTCCATTCCTAATTTGCGCCGTATTTCCAAAGCCTCATTTGCCATAGGTTGGCTCATTTGGGCATTATGGACTGTTGGTGTTGCCCTGCACTGGTTTGCTGGTTTTTATCAGTGGCAGTGGCGGTTTCTCTTTCCTGTGTCTGCTCTCTTGGAATTGAGCGCAGTGTTGTTATTTCTTGCCTGTTCAATACAAGGGCATAGATTTGGGCAAGAATCGAAACAGAAAGTCGAGACCTGGGCAATTCTTGTTATTGCCGGCACCGTTGGTTTGGTTATTGCGATGTGCGCAAACCTATTTGAAAGTGTAGAAATTGCTCTATGGGGAGCCGCGCCTCAGTTTCCAATGGATTTTAACGGCCGATTTCTGGTGCTTTCTATTTGGGGTTTTCCAGTGATGATCGCCTGGGGTTTTTCGGCTCACTGGATTCCCGTGTTTTTAAGCTTAAAACCCTTAAGAAGCAACTTTTTACTTGCCGCTTTGATAGTTGCTATTGTCGGAGTCATCTCTTACCTTCTCGGCGATTCGCTAATAGGAGCATCACTACTTTGCGGCGCGGCATTTTTGGTTGCTCTTGCCTTGCGCATTTTCGAACCTGCCATTGACAAAGCAAAAACACAAGGCGTACACAAGACTTTCCCCTCGTTCATACGTATATCCTATGTTTGGCTATTAGTTTCTTCTTTGCTTAATATCTGGGCAGCCTTGCAACCGGAATCTTCAGGAATAACCGGTTCAGCAAGGCACGCTGTTACAGTCGGCTTCTTGATGACGATGGTATTTTCTATCGGACCACGCATTCTACCGGCCTTTTTAGGGAAGAAAGCGCTCTATAGCATGGGGCTCATGTTTCTTTCTCTTGTTCTTATCAATATTGGTTGTTTCTTGAGAGTTTTGTCGGAGATATCGGCATATGAGAATTACGCCTCTTCGGCGTGGTTATTGTTGCCAATTTCTGCCACGCTTGAACTTACCGGAGTGGTCATTTTCGCTGCCAATATGTTAGTGACATTTCTCAAGCCGCCTCTGGTGGCAATGGAGAATTGTGCAGACAAATAGTCTTTATTTATCGTTTCGATTTACGGTTATCTAGAATGTGAAGAGCCTTTATAAAGTTCAAAAACCCAAAGATAATCAATACGCTTGCCACTAGAGCCATAACGATGTGAAATTTCTGGCGGCTGAGGTTGATCATAAATAGTGAAGCCGGCGAGCCGTGAAGTTTGTTCCTTGGATCAGTTCCGGCAAGAAACTCGTGAGCATCAGCAATACCGTCAGCATCTAAATCACTTTTATCTCCTAGTGCCTCAGCCAGCAACTGCGGCTTAGCTTTTGCCTCCAAAACCTTCTTCATGCCGACATTTTTAATAATGTAGTTTCCAAATTCGTTCATGATTGGACTATCTACATCAACACCGGGTTCCATAGCGGATCTGGCCTTATTGACATTTTTTAGCTGCTCATCCTTGAGGCTGCCTAATTGTCCTTCACCGTCGCCTATAGGCCCATCAGGGTTTGTATGGCACATTGCACAGTTAACAGTGCGTCCCGAATTTTTCTCGATAAAAGATTGGAACTCAGGGTAGGCGGCTGTTCCTATGGGCTGGAGAACAAGGGCAGTTAAAAGACTAAAACATTGCACCAAGCGTGATTTCATTATCATCAGGCACCACCCTTAAAGAGTTGATATATCTGTTCACCAAAGACCGTCATTGCCACCAGATAAATGCCGGCAGCAATTGCCAACATTGAAAGTGTTCTACGACTGGTGCCCTTAAATATCCAGGGCACTAAGAAAAGTACCAATGTAAGCACTCCCATCGCAAGCATGATTGCCCAGAACGGCAAAAGCTCCAGCGGGTAATACACAAAGTAAAAATACCACTCCGGTTTTATTCCGGCAGGTGTTGAACCAAGAGGATTATATGCTTCCAAAAGAGGGAATGGCAAAAACGACTCAAACGGCAAGCAAAGCGCCAATACAAATAAAACAAACAAGGCTACAGACCAAACACATAAGTCCTTGGAGAAAAAGATAGGGAAAAACTTCTCTGTTTTGACAGCCGCCTTATCAACACCTTGACTCATGCCGTGCAATTGCACCTGCAACAAGTGCAAGCCCAATACGGCAACTAAGGCAAGCGGCAATAGAACCACATGCATGGTATAGAATCGGCCTAAAGTAGATTGACCGACACTTGCCTCGCCTTGAAATGTCTCGCGCAGATAGCGAGGCAACTCAGCAAGTGTACCCGGCAAATAGGCGCCTGCCTGTTCAATAGACTGGAGTCCAACCTTGGTGGCATTGACGGCAATTTGATTCCAGGGCAAAAGGTAACCGGTAAAACCGAACGTAAAAGTAATGAATAAAAGAAGAACGCCTGCTACCCAGGTAATTTCTCTGGGTTTAGCGAAGGCTTTCATAGCAAAGCTTGTCAGCAAATGAACGACGGCAAAGAAAATCATCAGCGATGACGACCATGCATGCATATTTCGTATGAGAGCGCCGCAGACAACATGCTCACTAATGTATTTAACGGATACATAAGCGTCGCTAACCGTTGGCTGATAATAGAAGAGCAGAAGTAAACCGGTTGCCACTTGAACAAGGAAAAAAAACAATGTCAGCCCACCTGTGTAATACCCCCAGGTCATTTTGTGGACAGGCACTTCCTTTTTTTCGATAAGTGAATGAAAATCAAGTTTGTCGACAGGAAACCGTTCGGCAAAAAAGTTAGCCAGCGCACTAAATGCTGAACCGGAGCTCATTAGGCATCCTCCTTCTGATATCTGGCAACGAACACACTGTACTGACTTAGATCAGTTAAATCAGGATTGCCCGTAACTTTGCCATTGGCAGTTTTGCTGGCAACCATTTTTCCGGATTGATCCATAAGCACCCAGCCAATGTGGGGAAGTGGAGCCTTCGCCGGAGAATCCGGATTGGGCATGCCCGAATGAATATCGAAATATGAAATGTGACATGGACAAAGAATTTTTCCATCAGCGTCAACATTGGAGCCAACTGTGCAACCAAGGTGAGTGCACTTTGCCGACAGCAAAAGCGGTAAGTTGTCTTTATCCAGAAAGGCAAGTGCCGGAGTCATCGCGTAATCGATGAAATATTTCCCTTTTTGTGCGCTTAGATCGGAAAGTTTAGAGATGAAAATGTAGTCGTTTTGTTGTCGTTCCAATTCATATTTCTTTTGCTCAACTGTCTTTTGCATAAGAGACAGGCGCTCGGACATAATGGACGCCTCTTCTTTCTGACTCAATCGGGGACCGAAGAAAAAGCGAAATAGTTTATCAGCAGCGCCCACAAAAAGCAGACATGCGCCTCCTACTATGCCGAGAGCAGCACGCAAAAAATAGCGTCTAGATTCTTGAGCCTCAGCAAGCGATAATTCACCTTCTTGATGACGACTGTCCATCCAGACTACCTTTTGAGGAGGACGAAAGAGGTATTGCAATGGCAAAGCAAAGACATGGATAAGCCTGGAAAATGGAATAAGCAAGAGAAGCAACCAGGCGCCAATTATGTGTCCTTTCATAAGAGGCGGCAAGTCAGTTACATAGGCAATTTCCGGCTTGAATAAAATCAGGCTCCAAACATATGGAACAGCTGTATTAACAGCCCAGGCTGACCCCCAGCGGTAGAGTCCAGCTGTAGCCATACCTAAGACGACCTGCCCCAGCAAAAGAAGCAAAATCACCAGATCCATCGTCGTTGTTACTGCCTGTATTCTGGCTGAGGTAATACGGCGAACAAGTAAAACGGCAAGTCCAACCAAAGCTAGCATCGACAAAGCAATCCCGGCCGATTCGAAAATATAAAGAACAGTTTTATTAGCGACAAGAGCTTGCCAAAGTCCTGGGAAAGCAAGGATGAAAAAATGGGCTAACAATATGACGGCTATGCCTATATGCCAGGGCATCGATCCCCACAGCAATTGTTTATTCTCTAAAAATTGCGAGGACAAAGCAGATTGGGCAAATCGTTGGTGGCGCAGCCTGTAAAAGGTCACCAGAACACAAACGGCAAGAGAAATATAGGGAAGTCCGACAAACAAAAAGGAATCAAGCATTCCTGTCCTCCTGGGAAAAATCGACTTCTAGTAGGTTTATAACAGCGTTCATAAGCAATGAATATGGGTTGTTGGCGTTCTTGAGCTTATCGAACATCTCAGTAATCGGCTTGGCAAGTACATAATGAACAAGATCAGCACCTGCCTGATCATCCAAGGTAGATAGAAAAGACAAAGTAACCCTAATATGATCAGGCAATTCATTGCCTGATTGAAACCCGGCAATAGCGTATATCTCCTTTAATTTTGCCATTAAATCACCACGCTCATAACTTTCTTCTCCGAACGTGTAGGAACTTAAGTAAGGCACACAGATTGGAGCTATATCAAAAGTCCTGGTGAAAACCTCTTCCTGCTCCTCTGGACTAAGTGGCTTAAGAGCATCGATAAACTCCACCAGCAACTTTGAAAGCTCAGGATATTTATCACGACTTTTATTTACCAAATCTTCGGCTGTTTCTAGATAGCTGCTAGTTGGGTAATCAAATAAGATGGCAATTTTTTCTAGGACAGCCTGTCTATTTGTCTCAATGGTATTTTTTATGTTAATGGTGTCTTTCAACATTAAGGACCTCTCTCAGCAGATTCACTAAAGCCAAGCCCGCAGGAGCCTTTGCATATTTCCGGATTGCAAGTGCCCTCTAGTGCTTCTTCTCTTTGAATTGGCGGTAATGCATATCTATCGAAAGGAGTAGCAAGCGTTGTTAAAGCGTAGATTTGTTCACATTCGCTAGGAGTAGTTTTTGCTTCTCTTAAGATACTGGTGCTTTGCTTGATATCAAATTCACCCATGTCGAGTGCTCGCTTGTAGTATCTAACGGCCATCAGCTTTTTCAACACGTCTTCGATTATTTGAGTATTGCCCGCACTAAATAAATTGGCTAAGTATTTAATTGGCAGACGCGCCGTCTCCAGTCCTGAGAAGAAGCCGTCTTTGTTGTTTTCATAGGGTCCATCGCCCGATTTTCCCATAACAGGCAGGAGCGGTGGCACATAAAAAAGCATAGGCATGGTGCGATATTCAACGTGTAGAGGCAAAGCCAGCTTCCATTCCATCACGTATTTCCAGACTGGACTCCTTTGAGCCGCAGTTATAAATTCCTCGCTAATGCCATTTTTTCTTGCCGCTTGAATTACTTTTGGATCAAAGGGATCGCATAATGCATTTCTCTGCGATTCCACCAATTGATCATCTGGTACTTTCATGGCATCGGGAATTCGCTCAGCATCATATAACAAAACACCAAGATAACGAATTCTGCCTACGCACGACTGGAAGCAGGATGGGGGTTGTCCTGTTTCCAGTCGTGGGTAGCATAGAATACACTTTTCTGATTTGCCCGTTTTCCAGTTGTAGTAAATTTTCTTGTAAGGGCAGGCTGAAACACAGGCTCGCCAACCCTTGCATACTTCCTGGTTAATGAGGACAATGCCGTCTTCGCCACGTTTATATAATGCACCGGAAGGACAAGAAGCAACACAACTAGGATTAGCGCAATGATTGCATATGCGCGGCAGGTAAAAGAAAGAAACACGTTGGATTTCAAATAATTGTTCTCTTTCTTCAGGCGTTAATCCTTCAAGATTAGGGTCATTTTCTGCATACAGGGGAGAACCGCCCAGGTCATCATCCCAGTTAGGGCCAGCTTCAATATCGATGGGCTCACCGGTAATTTGCGAAATAGGAATAGCGGTTGGTTGGTCGTCGCCTTCCGGCGCATCAAATAAATCCTGATACTTGTAAGTCCATGGTTCGTAGTAATCTTCCAAACCAGGTTGATTGGGATTGTAGAAGAGTTTTAAGAAAGCATCGGCTTTGCCTTGACAGCGCAGCTCAAGGTCCTTCTGACCATTGTTCTTGAGCTGCCAGCCGCCTTTATAATGCTCCTGATCTTCCCACAGCGTGGGAAATCCTGTACCTGGTTTGGTCTCCACATTATTCCACCACATATACTCAGCGCCGGCACGATCGGTCCAGACGTTTTTGCAAGCAACGCTACACGTGTGGCAGCCGATGCATTTGTCTAGATGAAAGACCATTGAGACTTGCGCTCTAACATCCATAACGTCCTCCCCTAAAATACCGGTTTGCCCATCTTCTTAACAATGACGTAGGTGTCACGGTTAACACCGGTTGGACCCCAGTAATTAAAACCATAAGAAAATTGCGCATAACCACCGACCATCAACAACGGCTTAAGCCTCGTGCGCGTCAGACTATTGTGACCACCGGCCCTGCGCATGCCGCGTTCTTTTGATTTCGGAACAGACAGTGTGCGTTCAGGCGAGTGATAAATAAGAGTTACTCCACGCGGAATTCTGGCGCTAACAATTGCCCGTGTGCAGACAACTCCGTGATCGTTGTAAATTTCAACCCAGTCGTTATCTTCAATGCCTATCAGATCAGCATCCTTGTCATTTAGCCAGATTGGATAGATACCTCTGGATAAAGTCTTCATCCTTAATGTATCGCCAAAAGTTGAGTGAATATGCCATTTTCCGTGAGGCGTCAAATAATTGAGGGTCAATGACGGGCCATGATTTTTGCTTTCCTCCAAATCCCTTGTCGTCCGAGCATCGGCACGCGGTTTAAATGTCGGCAGATGTTCGCCGTAAGCAATATAAGCCTCATGATCAAAGTACAAGTGTTGACGTCCTGTTAGTGTTCTCCAGGGAATATGCTCTTCTACGTTTTGGCAGTAAGCCGAATACGTGCGTCCATTATTTACAATACCTGTCCAGAAAGGAGATGACAGTATGCGGCGAGGTTGTGTTACTAAATCCTGGAATCTGTACCGCACACCTCGCGTGTCAGATGCTAGATGTGTGTGATCAATTCCTGTCTTAACCGATTCAGCAGCAAAAGCACGATAGGCCATTTCTCCATTAGTCTCGGCGGCGAAAGTAAGAATTGTCTCGCAGACATCAATGTCTCTATTTAAGGATGGATAGGTTTTGCCACCCCACGTCTCAGTCGGCGATTCATTTAATTGTTTGTCGTACTCATCGTCGACATCATAATGTGTGCCGTGCACAGCCAGTCCGTTATCTCGAAAGTTCCTGCCCAGTGAGATGTATCGATTATAGAGATTGACATAATCGCGTCCCACTATTTTCATGTTAGGCATCGTTTTACCAGGAATTGCTTCACATTCGCCTTTTGACCATTGTTGAACAGTTGGTTGAGCAATTTCCCCCGGTGTATCGTGCATCAATGGCGTAAGCACAATGTCTTTTTGTATTTCCGGCAAATATTTTTCAGAGAGTTTTGCTGTGTGCAAAGCAATGCCTTTAAAAATATCCCAATCCGGTTTTGCTTCCCAAACTGGCGGAACAGCTGCTTGCAGTGGATGAATAAACGTGTGCATATCTGTACTGTTCAAATCATTTTTTTCATAATAACTTGCTGCCGGCAATACGATGTCTGAGTAGAGTGCTGAGGTATCCATGCGGAAATTGAGATCGACTACAAGGTCTAATTTTCCTAAGTCAACTTTGTCGTGCCAAGTCACTTCCTTGACAGAATCCTTAGCTATTTCTTTGGCCACTAAGTTGTTGTGCGTGCCCAGATAATATTTAAGGAAGTACTCATGCCCCTTGGCTGACGCCATTAAGGCGTTGCCGCGCCAGATGTACCATACACGCGGGAAGCTTTCCGGCGAGTCCGGATCTTCCATAGCGAACTTGAGCTTTCTATCTTTTAGTTGCCTTACCACAAAGGCAATTATTTCATCGTCGGTCTTTGCGCCTTCTGCTTGAGCCTGGGCAATGACTTCAAATACGCTTTGATCGAATTGGGGATAACAAGGCAGCCAGCCGTTTTTCACAGCCATTATTTGCTTGTCGATGGTGTGTCCCTGAGCCATCACATGATTCTTATCCGAGACAGCACATATTTCTGTGAATTCCGGATCGTAACGCCACTGGTCGGAATTTACATAGTGGAAAGAGGGGGCGTTTTGCAAGCGCGGAGGCCCTGACCAATCAGTGCCAAAAGCAATCGGCATCCAGGAGGCAATAGGAGCCAGTTTCTCTTGTCCGACGTAGTGATTAAGCCCGCCACCGTTAACTCCCACGCAACCGCAGAAGAGCAAAGCATTAATGGCTGCCCGATAAATTAAGTTGTTGTGATACCAGTGATTTACGCCGGCGCCTATTATGACGCTGCACTTACCTCTGCTGGTTTCTGCCGTCTTTGCCCATTCTCTAGCGAAATCAACCACAACGGATGATTTTATGCCGGTGAATTTCTCCTGCCAAGCAGGTGTAAAAGGACTTTGATCATCTTCATAGTTTTTCGGAAAGTCGCCTTCCAGTCCGTTATCAATACCGTACTGTGCCATAAGCAGTTCCATAACCGTTGTAACAAGCACAACTCCATCTTTTGTCTCAACTTTTTTGGCTGGTACCGTACGCTTAAAAGCTTCCGTGCTTAAGCTATTTGAGAAATCATCAAATATTACTTCAGCAGAAGCATCTGATTTATCTGATAAAAACAACAGAGGATCAATTTTTTCACTTGTAATGCTGTCTTCTAGTTTTAAGTTCCATTCGCCTTTTTTCTTCTGCCAACGATGCCCCACTGTGCCCTTGGGTATTTTCAATTCACCGCTATGTTCATCAATGACAAACATTTTCCAGTCGGCATTATCAAGAGACTCAGTGGCGGAAATTTCTGCTGCACGCAGCAACTTACCAGGTTTATATGCTCCTGAACTATCTTTTTCCAGCTTCACTAAAAATGGCGAGTCACTGTACTTCTTTACATAGTCAATAAAGTATGGAACCTGTCTGTCTTTGTAAGACTCCTTAAGAATTACGTGACCTACGGCCATCCAGAATGCACCATCCTGCCCCTGGTGAACAGGGATCCATTCGTCGGCAATTTTAGAAGCCTGGGAAAAATCAGGAGAAAACACGACAACTTTTGAGCCACGGTGGCGACCTTCAACAAGGAAGTGAGCATCCGGAGTGCGTGTCATCAAAACATTGGAGCCGACAACGGCTACATACTTAGAGTGATACCAGTCAGCGCTTTCGGCAACATCTGTCTGCTCACCCCAAACCTCAGGAGATGCCGGCGGCAAATCGCAGTACCAGTCGTAAAAGGATAAGCAAACGCCGCCCATTAGTTGCAGAAAGCGAGCACCGGACGCATAGCTGACCATGGACATAGCTGGAATTGGCGAGAAGCCGACGATGCGATCCGGTCCGTGCTTTTTAATTGTGTGGACATTAGCTGCTGCGATGAGCTCATTAGCTTCATCCCAGGAGGCGCGCCGGAAGCCTCCCTTGCCTCGCGCCTGCTGATAGCGAGAACGCATCTCCGGAGTGCTTACTATTTCCGACCAAGCAGATACAACATCGCCTGCATGCTTTTGTTTTGCTTGCCGCCAAAGATCGAGCAAAGCCCCGCGAACGTAAGGGTATTTCACTCGCAACGGGCTGTAAACATACCAGGAACAAGATATGCCGCGCTGGCAGCCACGTGGCTCGTGCGGTGGAATTTCCTTATTGAAAATCGGATAGTCCAGAGCCTGCAATTCCCAGGTAACAATTCCCTGTTTCACATAGACATTCCAGCTGCAAGAACCCGTGCAATTTACGCCGTGAGTGCTGCGCACTATCTTGTCGTACGACCAACGGTTTCGATAAAAATCTTCCCACTGTCTTTCTTTCGGTGCAAATATGTCTTTAATCCAGGACATGACTTATCTCCTGTGTAATTTATCGCGCGCGTCGCCCTTACGCCGTCTGTAGAACAAAGTCAAACCAGCAAGATAAATAAGAGCGCCGCCAAAGCCAATGGCATTAATTGGCGGATCAGTATTTTTCACTTCTCGACCTTTAATAGACCCAAAATACTTAGTTAGATGCAACGCTTCTTGTCTGGTCACTGGATGATCTTTGTATGCTGCTTTCATGATTTTGAAATTTGTTTGTTCGCAGGCTGATACCAGGGCGCTTTCGCCGAATTTATCAAAGGCATTAGTCAGATTAGGACCAAGCGTGCCACCGGTGCCTTCCGTTTGGTGGCAAGCTATGCATGAAGGACCACCGTTTACGAATGCCTTGCTCCCTGTGAAAAGCTCCTTGCCTACTTCGGCAGAAGCAGGAGCTGCCGTTGTAGCCTCAGCCAAGGCATGCTCCTCTGATTTTTTCACCAGCTCAGGAGCCTTGACGTTCTTCAAAAAAGAAACCAAACTTTTAGTTTCAGCATCGCTTAGGGGTCCGGCCATTTTTTGCATGCGACTAACCGCGGCAGTTAATTCAGCGGTTGGCCAATTTACAACGTTTTGCAAATCAGGACCGACCAATTTACCTTTGCCAACCGTGTGGCAACCGGAACATTTCTCACCAAAAAGTTGCGCCTGCTGAGCACCTTCTTCTGCTCGCACGCTAACTGTTCCCCAGAGACCGCATAGACAAACTAGTAAGGCGAAAACTTTGGTAGTAAATGTAAATTGATCCGGATCGCGTTGCTTGAGGATTTTCATTGCATCTCCCAACTAAGCTGTTACCTTTTGGCAACCCCTACCACCACAAAGAATTATCCCATCTTTTGCTATAGCTCAAAAACATCCATTAGGTCGATTTGTAAGTTGACGGTCAGTCATTTTGATAACGAATCATCCTAAAGGATGATTGAGAACCGGCTCAAATGCCTTTTTTGTTTTGAGAATTGTGAAATATACAGCCAGCCAACAAATAAGACTAAACAGAGCGAGCAAGTAAAAACCAGGATTGAAAGTACCGAAGTGATCCTTACAAAATCCCAGGACAAGCGGAGGAAAAAAGCCGCCCATGCCACCGGCTGCGCCAACCAAACCTGTAACCGAACCGGTATCTTTGGGGAAATATTCAGGCACCAGCCGAAATACCCCTCCATTGCCAAGACCAACCAAAAATGCCGCCCCTAAAGCGCCGACTGTAAAGTAACCAAGATCCGAACTTGTGAGCATAAAGGCGCAAGGTAAAAGTCCTGCATAACAGATGCTCAGTATGGCGCCGCCGCCAAACTTGTCGGACAGGAAACCACCAATCGGTCTAGCGCCTGTTGCCAGCAACACGAACATGCCTGTGCGGAAACCCGCATCAGTTATTGGCAAGTCAAATATGTCTTTCAACAGCATCGGCATGTAAATGGAAAGGGCCACAAAGCCGCCAAATGTTTGAAAGTAGAACATGCTCAATAGCCAGCAGCGCGGTCTAGTAAAAAAGAGCCCAAGCGAATTCATTAAACTCTTTGGCGGTTCTTTCCAAGGAGCATCTTCAGCATTGATGAGGAAGTAAATTGCAAATAGCAATGCCACCACACTAAAAGCCCAAACAGCCCATTGCATGCCACCAAGGGCGGAGGCTAAGGCAGGTGCGCCAAAAACAGCAATTGACTGTCCAATATTGCCGGCACCATAAATTCCTAGTGCCGATCCTTGCTTGGAAGCTGGAAACCAGCGCGAGACAAAACTAACACCTACAGCAAATGATGTGCCGGCAACACCCAAGAACAACCCACAAATGAGAAATGCTTCGTAAGAATGCACGAAACCCAGCACAACCGCCGGCAAAATCATGAACAATAAAATCGCCGAAAAAACCTTTCTTCCGCCAAAGCGGTCGGCCAAAATTCCTATGGGAATCCTTCCCAGTGAACCCAGAATTACCGGTATTGCCACCAATAAGCTAGCCTGCCCGGCACTAAGTGCAAGTTCTTTTTTTAGTATCGGCATCAAGCCAGCCAATAATCCCCAGATTGCAAAGGATACTGTAAAAGCCAGGGTGCCCAACAAAAGAGCTTTCTGTTCTGGTGTCTTCATAACTTATCCAAGCCTGCGCTTAGCCTCCCTATACAAATTTGTTCTAGTTTCGATTTGTTCTAAGTCTAACGCCTTAACTTCTTCAATTCTTCTATAGGAATAGGCTGTATCAAACATCCTTTCTGCTTGTTTAGACTCAGCCTTTCGGCTGATCCCAAAAGACTAAACATGGTTACTTTTAAGTTGCTCTGCTGCATTTAGTTTTGCCATTGTCCACAACTGCTATAGTTGGCATATGAAAAATACGATTTACGACGAAATCGAAAAATTGCATCCTGCCTATTTTGCCCTGGTTATGGCGACAGGAATAGTTTCTGTTGCCTGCCAATTTCTTGCCATGCGTGCAATTGCTATTTCCATGTTTGTACTTAATTTAGTGCTCTTTGCTATCCTCTGTTTGCTTACGGCGCTTAGACTTTTTTGTTATACGAAATCATTTGTTTTTGATCTTACGGACCACAATCGATGCGTCGGCTTTTTCAGCATTGTTGCTGCCATTTGTGTCTTAGGCAGTCAATTTGTTGTGCTTTTTCATGATTATCCAACTGCAATTATTTTCTGGTTTCTAGGAACGTTCTTCTGGCTTAGTTTGACGTATGCTATTTTTACGATTTTGACAGTTAAGGAAAATAAGCCTTCTCTTGCCGAAGGGATAAACGGCGGTTGGCTCTTAGCTGTAGTTGCAACACAGGCTGTCTCTAATCTGGGCGGACTTGTCGCCTCAAGCTTGAAACCATTTGAACAAGAAATTTTGTTCTTCACTCTGGCTATGTGGTTATGCGGCGGCATGCTGTATATTTGGATGATTTCGCTAATCTTTTATCGCTATACGTTTTTCAAATTTTTGCCTTCTGATCTGGCGCCGCCTTACTGGATAAATATGGGAGCTGTTGCCATAACGACGCTTGCCGGCACCAGACTAATTACCAATGCCGACAAAAGTCCACTGCTTAGTGGCTTAATGCCGTTCCTGGAAGGCTTCACTTTGTTTTTCTGGGCAACTGCCACCTGGTGGATACCAATGCTTATCACTTTAGCCGTATGGCGACATATCGGGAAACGCTTTCCTTTGACGTATGACCCCCTTTATTGGGGACTTGTATTTCCTCTCGGAATGTATACGGCTGCCACATTCCAACTAGCGCAGGTGACTGGTCTGACGTTTCTTATGACCATACCACGGTATTTTATTTACCTGGCCTTACTAGCCTGGTCTATAACATTCATTGGCTTGTTGTGCCGGATAGTAAAAAAGCTGACAATTTTCCAGCACTGAACTTGCGTATGTAATAAAATATCTGTCTTGAAAAAGCAAGATTGTCTTGAAAAGCAAAATAATTAGGAGAAGCAATGAGCAAACTTCCAAAGGCATTTATGGATTTTCAAAAAGACTATAAAGAAGTCTTTGACAGCTATGATCAATTAGGCAATGCTGCAAAAAAAGCCGGTCCTTTGAGTAAACGGGAAATTGCTCTAGTGCGACTTGCCACCGCAGCCGGTGCAAGACTGGAAGGAGCCGTGCACGCACACTGCCGCAGGGCTTTAGATGAAGGGTTGACCGCAGCTGAAATAAGGCAAGCGATGATTCTTGGGGTGACGACTCTTGGATTTCCATCAATGATGGCTAATCTTTCTCGAGCCAATGATATTCTTGATGATTTAAATCCCTAGTGAACAAAGACTATCTTCAGCCAGATAATCGCCCGTCTCAGCAAAGGCGCGCGCACGTGAGCCGCCACAAACTTGACGATAAGAGCAAGTGCCGCATTTCCCTTTAAGTAATTCCGGATTGCGCAGGCTTTTAAAAAGTTCGCTCTTCCGATAGACAGACACTATGGAATCATTTCGCACATTGCCCGCAGCAAGAGGCAAAAACCCACTAGGCAAAATGTCGCCTGTATGAGAAATAAAAATCAGGCCCCTGCCGTCATTGACTGATTGATACGAGCGCAAGGCTCCTAACTTCAATTTGGAATTTAGCTTATTTATGGCTGCTGAATCCGGAGCATTATTCTTGTCCGAATATTGCTCAATCAAAACCCGCCTAAAATGTGGCGCGGCAGTAGCCTTAACGTCATAAGAAGCTGTCCGGCAAAGCTGTGCCATACGCTGGAGAACATCTTCAGCTTCTGAAGCGTTAATTTGCATATCTTGGCTGGCGCGCCCTGTCGGCACCAAAAAGAATACGCTCCAAAGAACAGCACCGAGTTCTTCAGCCAGGTTAGCAAATTTGTCGAATTGGTGTAGATTATGGCGGCAAATCGTCGTATTGATTTGGACGGGAAGCTTCGCCTTGTGCGCCCAGTCAATAATGGATTTACTCCAATCAAAAGAACCTCTGACCCTACGAAAGGCATCGTGAGTTTGACTATCAGCACCGTCAATACTAATAGCCAGCCTATCTACACCGGCATCAGCCATCTTCTCAACCACGTCTTGAGTCATTACAGGCGTGGCGCTAGGCGTTACTGCTGATTTGAATCCGCGCCTGCCGGCCTCTTTGATAAGGTCATAAAGATCCGCACGCTGGGCTGGATCCCCTCCGGTAAAAACAATTAGCGGGCGGCCAAATTCCTCAAGCTGATCCAAAACTTTTATGCATTCAGCAAAAGTCAATTCATTGACATTGCGTTGACGAATCGCTTGGGCTCGACAGTGGCGACAGGCAAGCAAACATGCTCTTGTAAGTTCCCATAACACTAAAAATGGTGATTGGTCAAAATCTATAACCGGTCTATGTGCCAAATTGGTCATGTTGAATTTGCTTTGCAAAATCGGCAAGTACCGGACAGGCGCATTGGGGACCAAGGATGTTAAAGCGATGCTTCACTGGAGGTTTCTTGTCCATCTTGTCTCTTGCGTTTCTGTCCGGTACTTGTCTTACCTCAGGAGGACCGTGTCACTTAGTTCACTAATAAGTATGGCTTGTTTTAGACTTAGAAACAGAACCTAAAGGCCTATTGTCCTTCGTTCTCTGGAGTGATTACCTTTTGGTAACTATGGTTGATTCAACGATAACTCAAGCTGTTCAAGCTTTTCCAATCTCTGCTTAACCTTCTGGTGCGGCAGCGCTTGTTGAGAGCCCATCGTAAATACTTCCATTTCTCCACGCGCTCTTGATTGCAAGGCATCAATTATCCAGATTCCAGTTCCTGGTATATATGTAGTTGCGCCTTCAGCAACTCGTTTGGAAAAAAGTTGAGCCGGTGTGTGCGGAACTTTCGGACGAGGTATAGTTACTACAACCTTTGAGCCACCAAAGGGCAGTGTTCGGGTAATTTTTGGCCAGGCAGGAGCCGGATGATAACTAAAGCCTGCATTGGCGAGCTGAATGCCCCAGCCCATCTTGGTGCCACCGATTGCAGAATTGAATAACAGACGCTCACGAAACTCGCGATCTGCCTTCGCTTTCTCTTTGGCATCCATTACGTTTTGATTTTTCAGTATCTCTTGCACATCAGAATAGACTAACAATCGTTTCTTGAATGAGTCTTCGTTGGCAGTTTGTTCTGCGACAGTATACGCCTGCAGATTTTTTACATCGGTACCCAACTGTGCGTTTACTGTGGAATTTAAACCGCCTAATTCTTTAGCGATTTTTTTCTTGGCCAAATTACCGGCAAACTTAGAGCCATATCGATTAATTATCGGAGCTACGGTTATGAAAGCTCCTGACAAAATGAAACCTATACCGGCTGGTCCGGCCAGTTTTGGCTTGCGATCGCAAATGGCAAGCAAGCCACATAATGAACCAATATAACCACCTGTTGTTGCGGCGGCTAAACCGTTGAAATAGGAAAGATCGCGAGAAACACGCCGCTTAATACCGCGAGTATAGAATTTTGAGTATTCAACTAAAGAAAGATCACGCAAATCCTTTAATATGAGTCCTTCCGCATTCGCCAACTTTGCATCCTGAGAGCTAAGTTCTGTTGAGTTCTTGATCAAAGCTTCGCGCTGACTGAGCAAGTCTTGTAATTCAACTTGGGCCGCTTTTACTTTTTTAGTTGCAGTCTTTATGTCCATCCCTTTTTTCTTGCGCTTATAGTCACCAACTGCATCAAAACACATCTCGGTCAAAAGTCCGGCAGTGACGATTGAATGGCTTATTAAAAGCAGAAGAGGTCCTGCCTTAAGGGTTGTGCGATCTGCTTTGGCGGGATTGCGCCAGGTTTGCCAGCGCTCAGCGGCGATAGTTGTAATACCGGCATTGGCTACACCGGCTCCGGCAAGGTTGAATGCAAAAACACGCCAGGGTTTTATTCGGCTTTGCTCTGTTGTTTCCAGGCGAAAATAGGTATTTATTTTGAGCAACCCCAATTCCTTTTGCACTATTTTGTTGGTTAATAGCTGCAGTTTTTCGCGGTCGTTGGTTGCTATATAAGCAATTGCTGGCTCTTCGGTATGATCCTGAATTTGTGTAATGGCGTCAGTTTGAGTCGCCTGTACGTCTTGTTGGCTGGCTAGAGCTAAGTTATGGTTACTAAAGCTGCTCATTAAAGAGAAAACAAGAAAAACCGCAATTACTCTTGATTGTTTCAGGTCCGTCATTTCCCTATAGGTTCCGTTAGTAGCCCCAGATAATTATTGCTCAAGTTGATGATATTTGTTCTCCGCCTTTATATGTATATGACCTACTGGAATCCTCCTTTCGAATGGTTTATTTAAGTGATTTAGCTTCGCACACTTTGGAAAACTGCCCGGGCGGTTGATTGAACATTCACTTTTCAAAGAAGATACTAGATTTAGATAGTTAGTCAGGGTAAGGGTTTACACGTATGCAAGCCAATTTTACAGTTGAACCCATTTTGAGCGACACAAATTTCAACAGCGGATTAAGCAACGAACAAGTCTCAAAAAGACTAGCGCAATGGGGACCAAATGAGATCAGCATTACGACTGCTGAGGACGGTTGGCTGTTTTTATTGACTCGCCAGTTTCAATCAAGCGTTATTGTTCTTTTGCTTGTGGCTGCAGTAATCTCGTATATATTTTCAGAACATTTGCAATCGCTGGCAATTTTGACTGCGGTAGCCGTGAACGCGTTTGTCGGGTTTATTACAGAATTTAGAGCGAAGGTTTCTCTTCAGACACTTAGGAAGCTCTCTTCACCGAAGATTAGAGCCAGGCGCAATGGAGAGGAAATTGACTTACCTACACATGAACTCGTTCCTGGCGACGTTGTTAGTCTCGAAGCTGGGGTAAGAGTCCCTGCAGACGTGAAGCTGTTTAAGACTTGCGGTATCAATGTGGATGAATCAGCCTTGACTGGAGAAAGTGTGGCTGTTTTTAAATCGTTGCCATCGACAGATGAGGGTAATGATATTGTCTATCAAGGTACTCTTGTTCTTGATGGACAAGCCTGGGCTATTGTTACTGCCACAGCCTTACAATCAAGGTTAGGTAAGCTGGGTAAATTATTGACCGAAATATCCGGTAGGCGAACACCACTTGAACTTGAATTGGAAGGATTAGGCAAACAGCTATGCTGGATGACGCTAATACTTTGTCTTGTCCTTTTAGTGATCGGCATCTTGCACAATGAGCCCATTGTAAAAATGACACAAACCTCGATAGCTCTCGCCGTGGCAGCAATTCCGGAAGGCTTGGCGGTCGTAGCTACTCTCGCCCTGGCTGTTGGCACGCAACGCATGGTTAAAAGCGCCGTGTTGATCAGGCAATTGTCCTCAGTAGAAACGCTTGGTTGCTGTGCTGTCATTTGCAGCGATAAGACAGGCACACTCACTGAAAATCGCATGCAAGTTACTGAAATATTTTCTGATGGCAAACAATTTACTGTATCTGGTGAGGGCTATATACCTGTTGGACATTTTCAATATCGTCAAAACAAAATAGATGTCCAAGAGGAAAACAACTTACACCAGATTCTAATAACGGCCGCTGTGTGTAATGATGCCTTTTTAGAAGACCATGCCGGTAAAGAAGATTGGCATATACATGGAGATCCAACTGAGGGGGCGCTACTTGTAGTAGCAGCTAAGGCTGGGCTGAATCATGCGCAGTTAACCGCTTCGTATCCACGTGTGGATGAGTTGCCCTTTGATTTAACACGCAAGCGTATGACCACCATTAATCAAGTCCCACAAGGTGGACTGATTTGTCTAACCAAGGGATCACCAGAATCCGTCTTGAAACAATGCAAGTTTATACAGAAAGAAAATGGAATTAACGAACTCAATGATGCTGAGCGCAACTCTATTCTCAAAAACAATTTCGAAATGGCTAAAAAAGGTCTACGCGTTCTTGCTATTGCTAACAAAAAACTATCGATAAACGACCCAGTCGATGGAGAAATTGAGTCCGATTTGACATTTCTTGGTTTAATCGGCATGCAAGACAGAGCAAAGAAAGGGGTCAAGGAAGCAATTTTGCAATGCAAAGCTGCCGGTATAAGGGTCGTAATGCTGACTGGCGATCAAGCTCAAACAGCTAAATCCATTGGGGATGACTTAGGTATTATTGACTCTATTGACGACGATTCTGTTTTAAGTGGTGCAGAGATTTGCCAACTAAACGAGAATGATTTAGCGACAAAGTTACGCACAACAAACATACTGGCGCGCGTTAGTCCTGAAATGAAATTGAAAGTGGTACGAGCTCTTCAGGCAGACGGTTCAGTAGTGGCAATGACCGGGGATGGTGTTAATGATGCCCCTGCACTAAGACAGTCCGACATTGGCGTAGCCATGGGTAAAGGTGGTGCCGATCTTGCCTGCGAGTCAGCCAAGATTGTAATTACAGATGATAATTTCAGTTCGATTGTGAAAGCGATAGAACAAGGACGTGTGATCTATGCCAATATTCAAAATGCGATAGCCTATCTATTAACAGCTTCGCTGGCAGCCGTAGCGACCGTGGCAGCAGCTGTCTTATTTGATACAGGGTTGCCGCTTTTACCTCTTCAGCTATTGTGGCTGAACTTAATCATGCATGTATTTCCCGCCCTTGGGATTTCTCTTTTGCCGTCTCACAAGATGGTCATGAAACTTAGTCCGCGCAAAACCACTGACTCAATTCTTGGCAGATCTGAGTATATGCAAATTCTTATCAGGTCATTTTTGGTGGCGGCAGGAACACTTACAGCGGTTATTGTCCAAGGACACTTCTTAGGAAACTCCTTTAAAATGACCACAATAAGCTTTGCAACGCTTTCTTGCGCGCTTCTATTCCAAGCATGGCTCTGGGCATTTTCCGATAGATCGTTTATGAGTGGAGGATGGAAACATCTCAATCCGGTTTTTATGGTAAACATGCTCATCTCTTATGCTTTGATGTTTATAGCAATTTACGTGCGGCCCATTGAAGCTGTATTGAAAACTACGCACCTTGATCTTTCTGATTGGCTAATTGTCTTATTTGCATCAGGGCTTTCGTTTCTTGCATCTATTGTGGTTTGTCGGTTGCTCCCTCGGACAGCTTGAGACATATTTTCACAGCTAGTCCGCTTTGCAGCTATTTTTTTTGATGTGCGGCTATGAGAAAATAAACAACTCTCAAGGATCTCTAACTTGCACTTACTCATTGCAACTATCTCGTTTGCCCTTTGCTTTATGGCGTGGGGATTAATAAGTGGGCTGGCTCCTACTTTCAAAGCACTTCTCTCTTTGACAAGCACGCAGACGGCAACTCTTGTTGCCGTGCCAGTATTGCTGGGTTCGCTTGCCCGTATACCAGTAGGGATGCTCACGGATAGATTCGGCGCACGGCATGTTTTTACGGTTTTGCTTCTTTTGTCGGCTGCGGTAGCGGCCACCCTGCCATCCTTGGCTTCATGGCCGCTAATCCTTGTAGGTGCATTTTTTCTTGGACTAGCGGGCTCTTCATTTGCAGCAGGAGTCGGTTACGTCTCAGGCTGGACAGCACCTGACAAACAAGGCGGTGCACTTGGACTTTATGGACTCGGCAATATCGGACAATCAGCCGTAGTATTTCTGTCCCCTCTTATTGCAGATCGTTTTGGTTGGCAATACGCATTCTATTCCGTGGCTGGTTTGTTAGGTATATGGGCAATTATCTTTTTCCTTATGTCCAGCAATTCATCTCAGAAAGTAAAACCCGTTTCTTTCAGCGACATGCTGAATGTACTTATTACTCAAAAGTCCTGCTGGCTCCTTTCGCTGTTTTACTTCCTTACCTTTGGTGGATTCATTGCCTTTGCAATTTACTTGCCGTCGCTCTTGCGCGAAGAATTTGCTTTGACGGCAAGCGATGCCGGCTTTCGAGCAGCCGGCTTTGTTCTTGTGGCCACTGGCGTTCGTCCTTTAGGAGGCTGGCTGGCGGACAGGATTGGGGGAGCCAAAGTGCTCTCTGCTGTATTTTTAGGAGTTACTCTTTTTGCACCGCTGCTTGCCTGGAATCAAATGGTGCCCTTTACAGTAGGGGCACTTTCTTGTGCTCTCTTTCTTGGCTTGGGTAATGGTGCAGTTTTTAAACTAGTGCCGGAAATATTCCCAAAGCAAGTCGCCACTGTCGGTGGCTTGGTGGGCGCATTCGGAGGACTGGGCGGATTTTTTCCGCCGCTTCTTTTAGGACTAAGCAAGCAATATTTAGGAATGATATGGCCGTGTTTTGCGCTCTTGTCTTTTCTCTCTTTTGTGCTGTGGCTAGCTAACGAAAAAGTATTTGTCTCTCAACAAAACCTCCATGATCTTTCTTTGCCACCACATCTTGTACGCACTGCCGATAGATTACGCGCTGGCTTTGTGTCGACTATTGTGACCGGTGTTTTACTTGCTGCCATAGTTGTTGGGTCGAGAAATCTACAGAACTTCGACCCGGCACTTGTAATTTACACATTCGCTACCATATTTGCCACCTGGGGTGTCACCTATCACTACTCTGTTTGGCTTCAAAAACCGCCAACAAAAATGTATTGGAGACGCGGCTGGCAGCTTTTAGCACAAGAAGGCTTTTCGGCATCAGTAAAACTGGCAAGAGTTTCTTTCACGCATATATTTGCACAGACATTTATAGCGCGGCGCTCTAAGATGCGATGGCTTACACATATGATGCTTGCTTGGGGCTGTATGCTTGCAGGCGCAATCACATTCCCGCTTGTGTTTGGCTGGATCTATTTCGGAACATTGCCGAATGATGCAACTCAATATGTGCCTTATCTGTTTGGTTTTCCAACCATGTCATTTCCTGTGCACAGTTTAGTCGGCTGGATTACTTTTCATATCCTGGATATTGCCGCAGTAATGGTTATAGCAGGCGTCGCGCTATCGCTTTTTCGTCGTCTACGCGACCAGGGAGCTCAAGCTGTTCAGTCTTTCGCAATGGACTTTGTGCCATTGATCATGCTTTTTGCCATATCCCTTACCGGAATAGCATTAACTGTGTCGAACCTCTATTTCGAAGGAATTTTCTATGACTTTCTTTCGATCATTCACGCAATAACCGTCGTGTCTGCACTCATATATTTACCCTTCGGCAAGTTCTTTCATATTTTTCAGCGTCCAGCTCAGCTAGGTGTGAAACTATATCAAGATGTCGGCTCACGCGATCCTGGTGCTTTTTGCGGACGTTGTGGAGAACGCTTCGCATCGCGCATGCACATAGATGATCTTAATACGATCTTGCCCCAATTAGGTTTTGATTACTCACTATCAGGGTCCGGAACCGCCAAGACTTGGCAGGAAATCTGTCCGCCCTGCAAACGCAAGTCCATCGCCAATGCCCAGCTCAGATCAAAAGGAAACTAGACATGGCCAAACCACCGCTGCCAATTTCCAGGCTTAATGATATTTATGGGCCGCATCTCAACTATGAGCCACCCGGTGGCTGGCAGGACGAAGCATCTAATCCGGCCGACAAACTGGTTAAAACACACTGTTGTTTTTGCGGCATGCAATGCGGAATCCAATTGAAGGTTAGAGACGACCAGGTGATAGGCTTTGAACCTTGGGAAGATTTCCCCTTCAACAAAGGCATGCTTTGCCCAAAGGGCGTAAAGCGTTATATGCAAAGCAACCACCAGGACAGGTTGCTTACACCACTTTTACGCACGGACTCCGGGTTTGCAGAAGCTACCTGGGATCAGGCGCTTGATTTGACTGTGAAGCGAATTGAAGAGATTCAAGCTAAATATGGTAAGGATGCGGTGGCTGTGTATGGTGGCGCTTCGCTGACAACGGAAAAATCCTATCTACTAGGTAAGTTTGCTCGCGTGGCACTCGGCACGAAACACATCGACTACAATGGCCGCCTTTGCATGGTCTCTGCCGGAACTGCCTACAAGCTCGCTTTTGGGGTTGATCGCTCACCGAATCCTTGGGCCGACATTCCACACGCCGATGTCGTGATGATCGCAGGCTCAAACACAGCGGAGTGCTCGCCAATCACAACGGATTATGTCTGGCGTATGAAAGATAACGGCGGCAAGCTGATTATTGTTGATCCACGCATGACCCCCATCAGCCGCAATACCGATTTATACCTTCCGGTGCGTCCCGGCACGGACGTCGTTTTGTACATGAGCATACTTAATGTCATTCTTCGAGAAGGAATGCACAAGCAGGAGTTTATTGATGCATACACAACCGGGTTTGCCGAGATTGCCGCAGCTGTCCAGCAATACACACCTGCTGTTGCCGCTGATATAACGGGCGTGCCTCCAGATGCAATTGAGAAAGCCGCTCGCTGGCTAGGACTTGCCGATAAAGCAATGATCATGCACGCACGTGGAGTTGAACACCACTCCAAAGGTGTCGAAAATTGCTCCGCATTGATTAATATCGCGCTTGCCACAGGTAATATAGGCCGCGAAGGTGCAGGTTGTTTGATGATCACCGGGCAGGGCAATGGGCAGGGTGGTCGCGAACATGGACAAAAATGTGACCAACTACCGGGACAGCGTTCAATTGACGACCCGGAAGCAAGAAAGCACGTAGCAAAGGTTTGGGGTATCGAGCCTGAGGATATTCCACAAGCCGGCTATTCGGCGATGGAGATTATGGAAGCCTTGCATAAAGGCGAAATAAAAGCGCTTGTATCCATATGCTTTAACCCAATAGTTTCCTTGCCCAATGTTCAATTTACGCAGGAAGCTTTAGAAAAAGCAGAATTTGTTTGCATTGTTGACCCATTTATGTCCGAGACGGCGCATTATGCAGATGTAGTTCTAGCCGGCAGTCTTCAGGAAGAAGACGAGGGCGTGGTGGCAAATGTGGAAGGGCGGGTCTTGCATATTCAAAAATGCGTTGACCCACCCGGTAACGCCCGAGTTGACTGGGAAATATTCTGCGATCTATCTAGGCGTTTGGGTAAAGAAAAATACTTTCCTTACAATACATCGCGTGAAATTTTTAACGAGTTGCGAGAAGCCTCAAAGGGCGGCAACGCAGATTATTACGGCATCACATACGAAAAAATCGACAAACAAATGGGTGTTTTTTGGCCATGTCCAACGGAAGCTCATCCAGGCACACCACGATTGTTTGAAGACAATCACTTCTTTCACAAAGACGGCAAAGCACATTTCATGCTCACTCCTTATAGGCAAAGTGGTGATCCTGTCGATTCTGATTATCCAATATATCTAACTACTGGTCGCGTTGTTAGTCAGTACCTTTCCGGAACTCAAACAAGACGCATAGGTGCTCTGGTTGATATTTATCCTGAGCCACGTATTGAAATACACCCCCGTCTTGCCAAAGAGCACGGTATCGCTGATGGTGACTGGGTCACTGTCACTACACGCAGGCAAGGGCTAACCTTCAGAGCAATGGTTGTACGTACAATCAGACCGGATACGGTGTTTGTACCCTACCATTGGCCGGGCGACAAAAGTATTAACAGACTTACCCATCGTACAATTGATCCTCGCAGCAAGATACCGGAATACAAAGTCTCTGCTTGTCGAATAGCCAAGGCAGACAAACAGCCTGCCTGGGCCACTTAGGAGTGCCACCATGAACGACTTCGCGTTTTTTATTGATCCATCCCGATGCATAGGGTGCCGTGCCTGCGAGAATGCTTGCGCCGAATGTGAGACACATCGTGGCTACCCAATGATTCAAGTTGACTTTATAGATCGCGCAAATAGCATAGCTACAGTTCCGACGGTGTGCATGCACTGTGACGACCCGACGTGCGCTCAGGTTTGTCCAGCCGATGCTATCAAGAAGACGGACGACGGCGTAGTACAGTCATCTCTGAAACCCCGCTGCGTAGCTTGTTCTAATTGCGTACTCGGTTGTCCTTTTGGCGTACCTAAAATGATGACCAAGTTAGACCTGATGATGAAGTGTGATATGTGCTATGACCGTACCTCTCAAGGCAAGCGGCCGATGTGCGCAACAGTGTGCCCAAGCCAAGCCTTGGCTTTTGTACCGAAAGAAAAAATCGAGCAGGAGCGCAAGCTTATTCCGACCAATGTCTTTCACTTCGGCAATCAGACAGTTACAACAAAGGTCTTCATGATGACATCGCCTGAAATGGAATCCATCAGCGTTGATGTCGTAGACTACATGTGGGAAAGGAGCCATGACTATGAAACCAGTTCGTCATTCTGAAGGGGAACCTTTATGGAAGGACGAGTTTTCCATAGAGTCAGCACACGAAACTTTTGTTAACCGCAGGCAATTCACAAAGTTTCTTACCCTCACGAGCCTAGCTATGTTTGTAGGCAATTTATGGATATTAGGAAAAGCATGGCTGTACAGAAAACCTGTTTTTCCTCGTCAAGCAATTGCAAACGCCTCCGAAATTCCTGTAGGCGGCACAAAACTGTTTGCTTATCCGAACGCCGAAGATCGTTGTATTATGGTACGCACGAATCCTGATACATTCGTAGCATACAGTCAAAAGTGTACTCATTTGTCGTGTCCAGTATACTTTTCTAAAGAGAAAAGCACACTGGAATGTCCCTGTCACGAAGGGTCATTTGCTATCGAAACCGGAGAAGTTCTCAAAGGACCTCCGCCTCGTCCATTGCCGCGTGTAATACTAGAGCAGGAAAATGGACTATTAATCGCAACCGGTATAAAGATTCATGAGTAAAGACAATCTTGAAAAACGAACTCTTTCCCGACACCAGTACATGGTAGCGATAGATGGCTCGTTTGCAATCATTGTTGTTCTTCTGGTAGTTCAAATGTGGCTGCTTACAGCATCTCTAGAAGCCTATCTATCCGGACATCATGATGCGGCTATTCCCGGCGCAATTTTTTCTGGATTGCTGTTTACAGGGGTATTAAGTCTGTACTTCTTTGTTAGACGCTTAGAGCGTCACGCAAAGACCAAAGGCTTGTAGCAATACCCGATTCAGCTAGCCCGAACTTGCATGTGACTAATAGTAAATCGGAAAGTAGATCCTTGACCCGGTTTGCTTTCGCACCAAATTCGTCCATTATGCCTTTCTACGATTTTGCGGCAGAGAAAAAGTCCTAAACCTGTACCAGCATAATAACGACCGCTGCCTGCTGCTTGCCAGAACCTTTGAAATAATTTCGGCTGATCTTCGTCGGCTATGCCTTTGCCCGTATCCTTGACCTCTATAAGAGTTTCTTCGTTGGATTGCTGCATGGAGATGGTAATCGTTCCACCGATTGGCGTATATTTGAGAGCATTGTCCACAAGGTTTTGAATTACACGCCTGATTTCCTCTTCATCACACATGACTTTTAGAGACGTCTTTGGCAAAACCACCGTGAGTTTGATTGATTGTGTTTGAGCAAGTGATCTTAATTCATCGGCTAAATGACTTATCGTGACAGTCAAGTCAGCCGGTGCAATATTTAGCTCCTTTGAACCGGACTCATATCTATAAACATCTAGCAAAGTTAGAACAAGTGTGTAAAGCGACGAATTACTATCATGAATTGTTTGCAGAATCTTCGTCTGCTCCTCGGATACAGAACCAAAGTCGCCATCCATAAGAAGTTTTACCGCACGATTGGCAGCGAGTATCGGTGTTTTTAAATCATGTGTTAGCGTCGCTACGAAATCTTCACGTTGCTGCTGTACCATAATGCGATCACTGGCGTTAGTAAATTTAGCGACCAGTCCGACTGTCCGACCAATATTGTCTTTGATAGGCCAAACAGCCCAGTCAAAATAATCAGGAACAGCTTTTATATCGGAATTAAAGATAAGGGGCTCCGCAGTAGCAGCAAAAGCATTTCCAGTTAAAAGAACCTGTTCAAAGACTTGTATTGGCAAACTAGGAGCGAAGGAGGAAAGTGATCGACCCATTATTTTTTCACTCCGACCAATGCCCGCCATTTCGAGGAATTTTTGATTGGACTCGAGACAGGCAAGTTCACTGCTAAGTCTCACAATACCAATGGGAGCATTCTCAAGAATGCTTTTTGTAACTTTCTTTTCCGTGGCTAATTCATGTAGTGCCTCCATATGGGACCGTATTGCCGTCTCTTTTGCCCGGATATAGGTTTCGATAGCCAAGCCCATATCAAAGAAAACTATTTTTCTGAAAGCAGAAATTGCTTTTAGAAGCTTTGCCGGTTCCTGGGACATTTTCTCAAACAGCCGATCTGAAAACCACTGCATAGCGCGGCTGTATGCACCCAAGTACCATTTAGGATCCAAGTCAATGCGGTAATGTGTTGACCCAACGCGCAAGCGATCCTTGACGTAATTCTCATCATAGCTTCCCTTTGTCAGACGATCGAAGTAAGCAATTTGAGCGGACTTCGCTCTCTCTAGCGTTTCCTTATCGGGAAAAAATCCGGAGGTTTCCGGAAACGAAAGAAAGTGTCGATATACATAATCAATCAGTTGTTGTGCTTGACCTGACACGAACGGATCAAGTTCAGCAAGTACTTCTTCATCTTGAGAACCGAATTCGAGCCAGCGCTTGCGCAACTCGATTTCGTCTTTGCTCTCCCAGTTTGGCTTAGGCGTTTCAGTCATAGAATATATAATAATCAAAAATACTCTGTTGTTAGATGTTGACCGGTGAATTATGAGCAATCAAGAGAAAACGCCCACCCAAATAACGATTCTATTAGTTGAAGATCATCTGCTGACTCGCATCGGGATAAAGGCAGTCCTAGAGCGAACGAGCGATTTGAAGGTGATTGGTGAAGCTTCAAATGGGCAAGAAGCGGTGACAGCCTATAGCTCAATCAAGCCAGATGTTGTCCTAATGGATGTAGGCATGCCAGTAATGGATGGGATAGAGGCTTCCAAGCTCATTTTTGTAAGTAATCCGGAAGCCAAAATAATAATGCTTACGTCACATGACAACGAACAGGATATTGCAGCTTCATTAGCAGCAGGCGCCGGCGGCTATTGCCTAAAGGATGTACAACCTGATCGTCTGTACACTGCAATTCGCAGTGTATCTTCAGGAGACATCTGGCTTGACACCACTATTGCGGCTAAAGTTTTGAAAAATCGATTATCCCAAGAAACAAAGTCTGAAAAAGCCTGGGAATTTACTAAAGCCGAAGCACCGGTGAACACAGAGCCATCTTCAACTGCCGGTAATTCTTTGCCGGAGCAACTATCGTCTAGAGAATTGGAAGTATTGAAGCTTATTGTGGAGGGCTTGTCCAATCAAGAAATAGCTGATCGGCTTATAGTTTCTCTGTCAACAGCTAAGACTCATGTCCGTAATATTTTAAATAAACTAGCGGTAGACGATCGAACTCAAGCAGCAGTTCAAGCTATGCGGAGCGGTTTGGTTTAATTAGGCAAACGTGAGCACGTTTATTAATTCCGAAATCATCCTAATGGATGATCGGAGTACTTCGCTCGGGCGATCCGAAAATGTAGTCAGTGCACGATAATACAGAATTAGTTTTTCCTGTCTCTGAATACATAATGGAAGTTCCGAACAACAAGCAAAGCCCGCATGTAGTTATCATAGGTGGTGGCATATCCGGTTTGTCGGCAGCATTCAAACTGCACGAACTCCAACCTGCATTAAAGATAACAGTTCTAGAGGCATCAGATAGATGTGGCGGAGCAATTTCGACAATACGCCAAGGACATTTTATTCTGGAGGAAGGACCGGATTCCCTTTTGACAGAAAAGCCAATAGCACTTAGCCTAATTACCCGACTCGGTTTAGAAGATCAAGTAATTGCGACGGAAAAACAAAACAACCGAACTTATGTTGCCTGGAATGGCAAATTACATGTCGTACCACAAGGCTTCATTGTTTTAGCTCCCACAAACTTCCTTGCGTTTTTCGCCTCAACCTTATTTTCACCATTGGGCAAATTGCGAATGGCGCTGGAAACATTCCTACCTGCCAAGAAAGAAGTTGATGATGAGTCCTTAGCTGCGTTTGTTCGTCGTCGCTTTGGCAAAGAGGCTTTAGAAAGAGTTGTACAACCGTTAGTTGGCGGAATTTACCGATGCGATCCAGAGAAGTTAAGTCTCAAAGCTACCATGCCACGCTTTCTGGATTTGGAAAAACGCCATGGTAGCGTTATTTCCGGATTAATGAAGTCGGCCAGGAGATCTTCAAAAGACGGCACGGGTCCTTTCATTTCATTCAGCAGAGGACTAGCTGTCCTTTCCGAAACAATTGTTTCCAGGCTGGGCTCAGCAATCAGAACCAATACCGAGGTTTGCGGAATCAAGAGTGACACCATGGGATTTATTGTGGAGACGAAAAATAGCGGATCTATTAAAGCTGACGGACTAATTATTGCGACCTCGTCCAATCAGGCAAGCCAAATTTTGTCCAATTTTGATACAACGATTTCTAAACAGCTGTCGCAAATCACTCACGCACAGTCCGTCGTGCTCAATCTTGTGTACAAAAAATCGGACGTTCCCAAATTAAAGGGTTACGGTTTCGTCGTATCGGCAAAAGAAAAGAGTCATATTATCGCGTGTACATTTGCCAGTCAAAAGTATGCCGGACGGGCCCCCAAAGAAACCGTGGTGATTCGCGTTTTTATGGGTAATTATTTGAACAAAGATATCTATTCACTTAAAGATCTCGATCTAGTTAAGAGCGCCAAGGAGGATTTAAAAAAATACTTGCAAATTTTTGCTGAACCCATACATATAAGACTTACTCGTCATGAACACGCAGCGCCACAATACAGCTTGGGACATTTGACTCTCATCGACAATATACAAAAATCTGTGGCTGCCCATAAACGACTTGTATTAGCCGGGAACTATCTTATGGGTCCGGGAATTCCAAACTGCGTTTCCAGCGGCGAAGCCGCCGCCGAGTCAATTATGAAAATGCTTACCGATGCTACCTTCGGCGTCTCGCTCGAAACGACAAGGCAAGGACCAATTATGTCCGCTCGTTGACTTCTTTTGTTAGGCGCTCGACGAATTCGGTGAAGGGGATTGTTCCGAGGTCGCCGTCTCTGCGGTGGCGGACGGCTACGGATTTGGATTCGAGTTCCTTGTCACCGACTACGAGCATGTATGGGATTTGCTCTACTTGAGCTTCCCGGATGCGGTAGTTGATGCGTTCGGAGCGGTCGTCCAGCTTCACGCGGAAGTCGCGGGCTTGCAATTGATCGTGCAATTCGCGGGCGTATGCTTCGTGTCTGTCGGAAATTGGCAGAACGGCAACTTGCGTTGGTGCCAGCCAAGTCGGGAAGACTCCGGCATAGTGCTCGATGAGACCGCCGACAAAGCGCTCCAACGAACCCAATACTGCGCGGTGCACCATGATTGCTTGATGGCGCTCGCCGTCTTCTCCGATGTAGGTTACATCGAAGCGTCTCGGTAAGTTGAGATCGACTTGTACAGTCGGTCCTTGCCATTCGCGACCAATCGCATCGTAGAGTTTGATATCAATTTTCGGCGCGTAGAATACTCCGCCACCTTCATCAATTTCGTAATCACGACCGCGGGATTTGAGCGCTGCTTCCAATGCATTAGTCGCCATTGTCCACTCTTCGTCGGTACCAATGTATTTTTCCGGACGAGTTGATAGATAGGCTTTGTAGGTATAACCAAAAGTATCCATCATCATCTCAATGAGATCGAGGATGCCATTGATTTCGGATTCGAGTTGCTGCGGTGTGCAGAAGATGTGCGAATCATCTTGGGTAAATCCGCGTACGCGCAACATGCCGTGCAAGACGCCTGATCTTTCATAGCGATACACAGTACCAAGTTCTGCAAAACGCAATGGCAGATCACGATAACTATGCAGACGCGACTTGTAGATCATGATGTGACCTGGACAATTCATTGGCTTGACGCGATACGGCAGTCCATCAATGTCCATCGACGAATACATATTTTCGCCGTATGACTCCAAGTGTCCACTTATTTTGTACAAGTCTTCGCTGGCAATATGCGGCGTAAAGACAAATTGATAACCACGGCGCTTGTGCTCAGTGCGCCAGAAGTCTTCAATGATGGTACGCACGGTGGCGAGATTTGGATGCCAGAAAACTAGACCGGGACCAACCTCTTCGTGTTGCGAAAAGAGATCCAGTTGCTTTGACAATTTTCTGTGGTCACGCTTTTCTGCTTCTTCCAAGCGGTGCAAGTAATCATCCAAATCGCTTTGCTTCCACCAGCAAGTGGCGTAGATTCTCTGAAGCTGTTCGCGCTTCTCGTCGCCTCTCCAATAGGAGCCAGAAACCTTAAGTAATTTAAATGCTTTGATGGCGCTTGTGCTTGGCAGGTGAGGTCCGCGGCAAAGGTCATTCCAAATGGTTTTGCCATCTTTGTCTTGCATCAAATACATAGTAGGCGAATGGTCACGGTGCTCTTCAAGAAGCTCAGCCTTGAATTTCTCGCCTTGGCTCTTAAATTCAGCAATTTGCTTATCCACATCAGAAATCTGATGGCGGACAAGACGCTGGTCTTCCGAAGCAATACGCTTCATCTCGGCTTCGATTTTTTCAAGGTCTTCCGGAGTTAGCGGATGACCTTTAATTTCGAAGTCGTAGTAGAAGCCGTCTTCAATAGTTGGACCAATGGCAATTTTTGCCTCTGGGAAAATCTTCTGAACAGCTTCCGCCATGACGTGAGCTGTGGAGTGTCGAAGAAGTTCAATGGATTCAGCATCGTCCGGTGTGAGGATTTTGACTGTATCGCCATCAGTTAAAGGCGTATAGAGGTCACGAATCTCTCCATTTATTGTTAGACCAACGGACTTACGAAACAGCCCTTGGGCGATGGACTTTGCCAGGTCAGCACCGGTTGACCCAGGGGTTAGCTCTCTCTTGGACCCATCGGGGAGAATGACGCTAATCTGGGTTTGAACATTCGACATTGAATTACACTCCTTTTATAGCAGCATGAACAAACTGCTGCATCGCCATTTTAGCAGGACAGGCAGCCACGATTACGCTCCGGCTGCGGCAAACGCCTTCGCCTGCGCTTGCCATACGCCTTTGGACGCTCTCGCTACGGATTGCTCTGTCGCAATCCTGCGCTCCGCTGCGGCACTTTGCTGTAGCCAATCGAGCCCTGAATGAGTCGCGCGTTAAGGGCTTTACTTACCGATACAGAAGTTGGCAAACACCTGGTGAATGACCTCTTCCGAGACCGACTCCCCACAGACCTCCGAGAGGGCGTCTACGGCTGTTTTCAGGTCGGTAGCCAGGCAATCCTGCGGAAGCCCGCTTGCCAAGGTCGTTTCCACGTGAGCCAGGGCTTCTGCAGCCCGGCGGCATAGTTCGGCTTGCCGTTGGTTTAGGGACGCCTGCCCATTACGCAGGGAGCTTTCACCAAATACCCAGGACTCTACTTGACCGGCGACAGTGTCGACGCCTTCGCCCGTAGCGGCGGAAATATTAAGGGCGCCCACGCAATTGGATGATTTGGATTCTGCAAAATGTCCGTTGTTTTTTGCGACATCTACTTTATTGCCGATCAAAACAAATGGTCTTGTGCCAATCACATTTAGAATATCGCGCTCGGTTTCATCAAAGCCTGCTGTTAAATCAACAACGAATAAAACAAGATCGGATTCGGCGACTGCTTTGCGGCTGCGCTCAATGCCGATTTTTTCGACAGTATCGTCTGTGTGTCTTATACCTGCTGTATCAATTAATACTACGGGTATACCATTGAGATCTAACAGTTCTTCCAAAGAGTCTCTTGTCGTTCCGGCAATTTCGGTAACAATCGCACGTTCAAATTTAAGCAACTGATTCATCAGACTGCTTTTTCCGGCGTTGGGTCGACCAACAATTGCTAAGCGCAAACCATCACGCATAAATCTTCCCGAACGGGCAGTCTTTGTTAACTCTTCCAGCGCCTTGCGACTTTGCGCACTTACTTTTGCGACTTCATTGACATCGGCTTCACCAACTTCTTCAGGGAAATCAATTCCGGCAACAACCGCGGACATCAAATTCAACAAGTCCAAACGAATCTTTTGAATATTGCCGCCCAGATGTCCTGCGAGCGCTGATAGCGCCATACGCGATTGGCGAGTTGTCTTTGCTTGTATTAAATCTAAAACCGCCTCGGCTTGCGTTAGGTCCAATTTGCCGGACAGGAAAGCTCTTTCGGTGAATTCGCCGGCGCGCGCCAAACGGGCGCCGTTTTTCAACATGAGCGCAAGAATTGCAGAAGTTACTACAGGTCCACCATGGCAAGTGACTTCTACTAAATCCTCACCTGTATAACTGCGCGGCGATTTGTAGGGAATCAAAACGACTTCGTCGACTATAGTCTGCAAATCGCGATCAACTATATAGCCGTGTTGAACATGATGACTCTTTAAGTCAATTGTTTGCGACAATACATTTTTGTCGATTGCGAAAATAGAATTCGCAATTTCAAATGCTCTGGGTCCAGATAGACGAACAATAGCAATAGCGCCCACTCCAGGGGCTGTAGCTATAGCGGCAATTGTTTCGTTACTGGCGTTAGTGTTTTGCATGTGCAAAACATATCCTATGATGACCTATCCAAACCGTAATTACTCTTAATGTTTATGCAGTTATTTGCCACTTTTTCACGGGTATATTCCACCTATGGGGTGGACCCGAAGGTTCGGCGTGGAGGATCGGCTCGTAAACATTAGTAGCAGCCGCAACCTAGCCCAACACCAGCTTTAGGGTTTGCCCTTTTTTTGTTTTTGCAATTTCAAAAATTTCCGTTCGCCAAGTGTTGAATGTTGAGTTACGCAGGTGGTAGTATCACCTGCGTTATTTACTCTCACATTTGTGGAGATTCGCATGAATAGAGCAGAATTGATCGATGAAATCGTAGAAATTACAGGACAACCGAAAAATGTTGTTCGTGATAACATCAGCGCTTTCATTCACATCATTACTTCGTCCATCCTCAAAGGACACAAGGTTACCCTCGTTGGTTTCGGTACATTCGAGCAAAGACACCGTCGCGCTCGTACCGGCGTTAACCCACAAAACCCATCGCAAAAGCTCAAGATCGCTGCAGCCAAAGTGCCAGCTTTCCGCGCTGGTCGCGAGTTGAAGTCCATCATCAACGGTCAATCCAGACTCGTTGCTCCGAAAATTGAAAGCAAATCTTCCAAGCCAAGCAAGTCTGCTTCTTCCAAGAAGTCAGCTGCTAAAAAGCCGGCTAAGAAGACCGCTTCCAAAAAGAAAAGCCGCCGTTAATCGGTAGGTCTGAGTAAGACAATTAAAAATGGCGGGTCGCAAGACTCGCCATTTTTTTGTGCGCGGGGCAGCAGCAGGAAACAGCAGCCGGGCGCATGCAATGCGCCCCTACGCAGAACCTTTCGTGCGCGTTTCATTTTGAAATACAGACGTTGTACTATTGCCTTTGTAGGGGCGCATTGCATGCGCCCTTTCCTTGGCAAATCAAAACGCTAGACAGTGGTCGCCTGTTTACCGGCACGACGCAGGAAAATCAACGACAACACGTTGCTAACAGCGTGCGTGATGATCGCCGGCCACAGACTTCCCGTGTAGACAACAATCCAGCCAAGCAACAGCCCGGCAGCGAGTGCCCAGAGCCCATAGGAAAAGTGTTTGAAGCTGGGGCAGTGAAATAATCCGAAAAACAAACTTGCCCACCATATTCCGAATTGTTGTTGGACAACTCCACGAAACATGACTTCTTCGCAAAAGCCGGAAACTATTGCAAGAATAAAAACATCAGACCATGTCAACTGACAAAATATTGGTGCCAGTTGATCAACCACTATTGAGCGCAAGTCTCCAAGTGGTTTTACGTATTTTCCAAGCCAGAAAAGAAAAATACTTACAGCGGATAAAACAAATCCTAAGCCTAGACCAAGCAATAAATCTGGCGTTGTAACTTCATCGATTAATTCAATCAACCTTACTTCGGAAACTCGCGACCAAAATGTAGCGCCCAATAGAATGAACGCTTCAACAAAGATAGTTAGTTGCAGAAGCGCAACTCTATCAATATTTTGGACTGCGTTTTTAGGCTGCTCAGACAATTACAACCTCCGGCTTAAGCAAAGTATCTGACGTCTCGGCAGCAGTTACTAGTCGGCATACGGCTAACAACGAGTCCTCAGACTGTCCGTCATATCTCAAAATGACCGGGTGAGGCTCCTGCCAAGAAGCCTCAGTTATATCATGAATGCCAGCATTTGAGAGCATTTCCAGCGTTACAGCCTGTCCGAATGACAGCTTTTTGGCTATATCCTCATTTATAGATATGCTCTTCAAATCCAGCATTGAACCAGGATCCGTCATTACTTCGCTCATGCGCTTTTCGGACGATAGCTCTTTCAGTTGACCTAAAGTTATTGATTTATCGAGAGTAAATGGTCCTGCAACTTCTCTGACTAAAGACTGCAAACAACCACCAACGGATAATTTCTCACCTAGATCTCTGGCAATTGATCGAATGTACGTCCCGGCAGAACATGCTATGCGCACTCGTATAACAGGCATTGTTATATCAAGCACTTCAAGTTTGTGCACCGTTACTTTGCGCAGTGGAATATCTTCAACTGTAATTCCTTTACGGGCTAAATCGTATAAGCGCTTACCTTGATGGTGCACGGCACTATAATTCGGCGGTCGCTGTTCCAATAATCCAACGAAAGACTTGAGCGCTTCAGCAATTTGTTCATTGCTCAACGCAACATCTTTTTTCTCAAGCACTTCACCATCGAGATCATCAGTCGCAGTGGAAACTCCAAGCAATATCTCTGCGATATAAGTCTTATCGGACGACAAATAGCGAAGCAATCGGCAGGCCTTACCAACTGCAACCGGCAATACGCCAGTGGCAGCCGGATCAAGAGTACCTGCATGACCAACCTGTTTAATGCCGGTTATCTTGCGCACGATAGCTACAACATCATGCGCAGTCATGCCAGACTCTTTATGGATGTTGAGAAAGTATGTCATTGAGAAGGACTTAAATCTCGCCGCGAGAGATCTTGGAAATGAGATCAGTTACGCGTGATCCGCGCTCCAACGAACTATCGAGTTTGAAAACAATTTCCGGAGCAAAGCGCAAGGAAAGTCTGCGGCAAAGTTCACCGCGAATATAGCCTTGCTTTTCATTCAATGCATCCACAGTGCCTTTTTGAGCAGCTTCATCACCATACACAGAAATGAATATCTTGGCAGAACGGCAATCGCCTGTCAGATCAACATCAACTACGGATACGATGCCTGATATTCTCTCATCTTTCAAATCACGCATGAGCATGGCAGACATCTCACGCTTAAGGGATTGAGCTACTCTAAGTGAACGAGGAGTCGACATTTTTACCCCCTCAGCGTGGAATCTCACGCTTGGTTTCTTGGATCGTAAAGGCGTGGATGATATCGCCTTCCTTGATATCGGTAAAGCCGGCAAAGCTCATACCGCACTCGAAGCCTTGCGCAACTTCCTTGGCGTCATCCTTGAAGCGCTTAAGCGTATCAAGCTTGCCGTCGAAGATAGTTTGTCCATCACGCTCGATACGTGCGATACAACCACGCGTAATCTTACCGCTGCTAACCATACAACCAGCAATCATCAAATTCTTGCCGAACTTGAATATCTGGCGCACTTCAGCAGTACCGATCTTGACCTCAGTTCTCAACGGTTGGATGAGACCTTCGATAGCGGCAATCAGGTCATCAGTGATTTGATAGATGATGCTGTACGTACGGACATCAACACCGGCCGATTCCTTCACGCGATTAGCGTTAGCGTCAGGCTGAACGTTGAAGCCAATGATGATCGCTTCCGATGATGCCGCCAGGTTGACGTCATTTTCGGAAATATCACCAGAGGCTGTGCGCAATACACGCACGGCAACTTCTTTGTTGGACAAGCGCTTAACGGACTCGGCAATGGCTTCGGCAGTACCCTGCACGTCAGCTTTGATGATGACGTTCAATTCTTTGACTTCACCCTGCTCGAGCAAATCATGCAACGACTCAAGAGTAACGCGATGTCTAAACTTATCGACTTCAACAAGACGTCTTTCTTCGGCAATTGCTTTACCTGATTGGATGTCGTTTGCGACTTCGAAGCGATCGCCTGCTTGCGGAACTTCATCAAGACCCAATACTTCAACCGGCATTGACGGACCGGCAGCTTTTACTCTTTCGCCGCGGTCATCAAACAAGGCACGAACTCTGCCCTGACAGGTTCCGGCAACAATGTAGTCGCCTTCATGCAATGTACCGTTTTGAACCAAGGCTGTAGCAACTGCACCACGCCCACGTGAAAGTTCGGCCTCCACGATAAGACCTTGAGCTGGTCCATCCGGATTGGCTTTCAATTCCAAAACATCTGCAACAAGGAGAATCATCTCCAAGAGTTGATCGAGACCAACACGCTTTTTAGCCGATACTTCAACAGTAACCGTGTCACCACCATATTTTTCAGCAACCAATTCATGTTCCATCAATTGACTCAGCACGCGATCCGGATCGGATTCGGCTTTGTCCACTTTGTTGACAGCAACAATAATTGGTACGCCGGCAGCCTTAGCATGGTCGATAGCTTCAATTGTCTGAGGCATAACACCGTCATCAGCGGCAACAACCAGAATTGCGATATCGGTTGCCTTCGCTCCACGGGCACGCATAGCTGTAAAAGCTTCGTGACCAGGTGTATCCAAGAATACGATTTGCTTTATCGTGCCGTCTTCACCCGGAATTTCAACGTGATACGCGCCGATGTGTTGAGTGATACCACCTGCTTCGCCTGCGGTTATTTGGAACTTGGTTTGGCGAATAGCGTCAAGCAAGCTTGTCTTGCCGTGGTCAACGTGCCCCATGATGGTTACAACAGGTGGTCTGGTAACCAGAGCGGCCTTTTCTTCATCAGTGAGGGCAACTTCTTCCGCTTTTTCAGCTTTCAGCTCTTCAGTAAGTACTTCGTACTCCATCTCAGTGGCCAAATCGCGAGCCAATTCCAACTCAACCATTTGGTTGACTGTACGCATGAAGCCCTTCATAAACAGACGCTTGATCACTTCTGTTTCGGGAACAAGCATGCGCTCAGCCAATTCTTTTACTGTGAGAGGCTGCGTCAGAGTAATGATCTTCGGCACTTCAAGAATTGCAGCAGCCGGTTTTGATTTCTCTTCCTTCTTCGCATGCCTGTCTGCGCCACCTTGGCGGTGTGACTTCGGAGGACGTGGTGGGGTTGCGCGAATAGATGGAGCAGCAACACGAACCGGCTGCGATGGAGTTGCCTTCACAACCAACGGGCTGTTCTTCTCGTCTTCATCATCGTCGTCTCTATGATGCTTCTTGTCCTTCTTGCCGTCTTTCTTACCACCCTCAGACTTTTGTTCTTCAATAGCGGGCGCCTCTGGAGCAGCCACAACAGGAGGCGCTGGAGGTGGAAGAATTAGTGATGGTCTTGCAATTGGGGCAACCGGTGGTGGTGTAGGAGCGGTAGGCTCAGGAGCGGCAACTGGTGCCGGTGCCGCTGGTGCTTCAGCAGCCGCTGGAGCCAACGGCTCGGCAACTGGTTCAGCGACAATTTCACCTGGTGGTGGGGTCGGTTTGCGGCGAGAAAGAACACGCGGCTTCACAACGACTGGTTCCGGAGGCGGAGCGATAGTTGCTTTGGATGCTTTTGGGGTCTTAGCAGCTGGTGCCGCTGCCGGCGTTGTGGCGGCACTGACTTTCTCACCGGCTTTCTTCTTACCGAGGGCGGAAATCAAAAGCCCGACGGTTGACCCGTCGATTGTGCTGGAGTGGCTCTTCACCTCATACCCCAGTTCGCGTAAGGTTACGACGAGATCCTGGTTGGGAAGATTCATCTGCCGCGCTAGTTCATAGATACGAACTCTATCGTTCATTTGTTTGTTTTTGCTCCAGCTTTGTCGCGCTCGGCACTACCCGCCTTGGGCGGTTGTTGCGTTGCTATTGGTGAAGTTGCCTTCCCCTGAGTATTTTGGCATGTTTGTGCCCTATCTGTAAATTTACTTAGCAAAACATTGATAAGTTGTGACTCAAGAGGCCAGGTTATAGACCGCTTACTTGCCTGCCCTTTGACCTTGCGGCCGGATAGGGCAAACTTAAGCCTGGTGCCCTTTAGCGCCTCTTCGACACATTTGGCATTCGGGCATAAGTAAGCGGAGCGCCCAATTACAGGGCTGTCAGAATGTGGATATGTTAAGCAATCAAAACGAGCAATTACTTGCCCGCTGGCATTGTCGGCTGTTAGACGAATGAGTTGGGACTGAGGAGCAAAACTTCGACAGGACACGCACAGGCGGTCGTGTACCGCCTGTGCTTTAGTGTCTTTTCTATTCGAAGTATTTACGTCTAAGCCCTCTCATAACTATTCTTCAACGCCGGCCGTTACGTTTTTGTACGTACCGCCAGTTTGACTTTCGGACTTGATGTCTATCTTCCAGCCGGTGAGTTTGGCAGCCAAACGGACGTTTTGTCCGCCACGGCCTATCGCCAAGCTCAATTGATCGTCTGGAACGATAACTTCAGCACGCTTGCCGCCCATTTCCGGTGCATCTTCGTACAGCGCAACGGTTGTGATGCGAGCCGGGCTCAACGAGTTGGAGATGTAGTCGACCGGATCTGTTGAGAAACGGATGACGTCAATCTTCTCGTTGCGCAATTCGGCAACAACGTTTTGAATACGCACACCACGAGTACCGATACATGCTCCTACCGGATCAACATCGGCATCTTCGGAGTGAACTGCAATTTTGGTTCTGTAACCAGCTTCACGAGCAATTGATTTGATTTCAACTGTACCGTCTTCAATTTCAGGCACATAGAGTTCAAACAATTCACGCACCAATTCAGGATGCGCTTGTGAAACAATAATTTGCGGAACGCGTCCGGTGTCACGCAATTCAAGAACGTATACGCGAACACGGTTGCCGACGCGATATGTTTCACCAGGCAATTGCTCACGTGTCGGCATGCAGCCTTCGACGCGACCCAAGTTGATGATGACGTTGTTTCTTGTGTTGCTTATTACTTCGATACGCTCGATTTGACCTGTTGTACAGGTGCCCTTACGTGCTTCGAATTCTTTCTTGATCAACTCTTTTTCTGCTTCGCGCAGTCTTTGTGTGATCAGTTGTTTTGCTGTTTGTGCAGCAATACGACCGAATTCAGAGAAATCAGTTGGTGTAACTTCAATTTCCAGAACTTCGCCTACAGCAACGTCAGGAATTAGATCCTTAGCGTCTTTGAGTGAAATCTGGTGATAGGAGTTAGCAACCTTTTCGACAACTTCTTTCGGTGCAAAAATTCCTATTTCGCCTGTCTCCGGATCGAAGATTGCGCGTACGCCCTCTACGTCATGATCTGGCACTTTCTTCTTATAAGCAGCAACAATGGCATCGCAGACATAGGAAATGAATTCCTCCTGCGGAATATTGCGCTCGCGCTCTAGTTCTTCTGCTGCTTCCAGCAATTTGTCGCCTATTTTAATCACGACTCTACCTCCGGATATAAACGGACTTTATTCAGTTTTGAGAGTTCAACTTCCAACTTTTTGGGCAATGTCAGAGTTTGAACTTTTGCGGACTTTGCCTTTTGTGTTTTTGCATTTTTGCTTTTAGACACAATTGGTTTTGGATTAGCAAAGCTGGCAATGCCATCCTTAAGACCCATCAGAGTTCCAGTGAATGAATCTCCGATACCGTCCAGTTTTTGACGAGCTTTAACTTCAACAGGATAGCCTTTGAATACGGCAAATTCCCTTTCGGTTTTCAGTTCTCGATCAAGTCCTGGACTTTCTACTTCCAGCAAGAAAGCTCCTTGAATTAAAGGTGGCTCCTCGTTGTCCAGCAATTCTTCCAAGGTGCGGCTGACCTTTTCGCAGTCTTCAAATCCGATATGACCATCTTCGTTGTGGATAGTTACAGTCAGACATCGACGACTGCCGCTTTGTCCAATTCTGGCATCAACAAAAATATAGCCAAGCTTCTTACAGACGCTTTCGGCGATATCAGTGACTTTGTCCAGATTGGCCGGCAAGGTTGCCTCCTCGAAAACCGGCTTAACGCCAGTTGAAACGCCCCGCATCTCTTGAACCCGAAGGCTCAGGGAGCTTGGACGCCTAGAACAGCATCATGCCGTAGACTAACTTAAGTCTACGACAATCAGATTTCTTAGGCTTTCATGCTAGCATGTCGGCTCGTCATTTTTCAAGGTGGTTGAGGGTTTTATGCCTCTTCAAATCCAGCTCCAGAATCAGCAGCGCCGCCAAAAGGTGGACCTAGCCTGGTTTGAGGAAACAGTCGACCTATTAGCCGCCGAGGCTCTTAGAAACCTTAAAAATAACCGTCCAAAGCACCTAAAAGCCCGCCTATTGGCTGAAATGCCGCGCAGGGGCGCCTTTAGCCTGGTTATCGTCTCAAATGCCGCCATACGCAAGCTTAACAAGCAGTGGCGCGGCAAGGACTATGCAACCGACGTTTTGTCCTTTCCCTTAGAGCTGGAAATCCCGCCCCCAGGCGCTCCCTGGGAAATTGGCGAAATTGTCATTTCAGCCGAAAAAGCCCATGAGCAGGCCGGCGAATACGGGCATTCATTTGAACGGGAAATGGCTTTCCTTTTTGTGCATGGGTTCCTCCATGTATTGGGTTTCGACCACGAAACCCCAGCCGAAGAGAAGGAAATGTTCGGTCGCCAAAAGGCAATACTGAAGGCTGCCGGCATCAAGCGGTAACCCCACGGTCGACTTTCCTTATGAACTCGTAGGGGCGCATTGCATGCGCTTCCGGACACGTCGCTGGTCCTTGTAGGGGCGCATTGCATGCGCCCTTGTTCTGCATATATATGTAGCCCCGAAACTGAAAAAGGCTTAACAACATTTGCCGCCTTGGCGACCTGCGTGTTATCGTCTTGGCAAATTCAGGCAAGTCGGGCTTAGGAGAACCAGCCATCGCCACCGAATTACAAGAAAGAGTAAAAGACCGTCCGGGAACCGTCAGTTCGCGGACCACATCTTTTGTACCGGCTAGCTGGCAGCGCAAATCAGGGCGGGCGTTAAACATGATCGAATCCTTTTACCATGCATTTCACGGCATCTGGGTCGGACTAAAAGAAGAACGCAACGTCCGCATCCACTTCCTCGCCGCCATCGCTGTTGCCGCAGCAGCTGTATGGCTGAAAGTGGACACACTGGGATGCATTTCTCTAGCATTTTCCATCGGCTTGGTTCTAATCACCGAATTCCTCAACACATCGCTTGAACACTTAGTGAACCTCTACGCCAAAGGCGAATATCACGAGTCAGCCCGCTACGCCAAAGACACCGCCGCCGCCGCCGTCCTCTGCGCGTCTCTTACAGCAGTAGTCGTCGGCGCCATCGTGCTTGGTCCCAAACTTCTTGCACTGATACCACAATAGATCTTTTGTCATTTCGACCGAAGGCTGCGAAGCAGCCGAAGTGGAGAAATCTGCAACTCCTCGTCGATGTGGCAGGCGTTTTGCCTCATTTAAAAAGCTAACCCTGACATCACTGTTGCCTCATGAAAAATATAACCCGTCAGGGTGCAATTTTCTCGATTAAGTTGTTAGTTGAAGCAACATACCGACCAGTAC
>JAIETZ010000012.1 GCA_019744775.1 Candidatus Obscuribacterales bacterium | reverse complement strand
CACCACCCCCTTCTTCTGATGGTCCCGCCCAAGATGGACATGCCCAAGAGGGACATGCCCAAGAGGGTCATGCCCAAGAGGGACATGCCCAAGAGGGACATGCCCAAGAGGGACATGCCCAAGAAGGACATGCCCAAGAAGGACATGCTCAAGAAGGACATGCCCAAGAGGGACATGCCCAAGAGGGACATGCCCAAGAGGGACATGCTCAAGAAGGACATGCCCAGGAAGGACATGCCCAGGAAGGACATGCTCAAGACTCTTCCTCTGGTGCTGTGCCGGCATCGACTCCTTCTAGCTCTACGTCAGTTCCAAGTCCGGCTCCTGCAACATCGCCATCTGGCAACTCTGGATCATCGGGTAATTCCGGATCCGGAACTGCCAATGGAGGAGGCGGAGGTGGAGGTGGAAGATCTGGTTCCAAGCCAGGTTTAGGAGGAGGTTCAGGATCTGGATCGAGTTCTGCGGCTCCTGCTCCACGCTCAATTCCCTCACCTGCACCAAGTCCGAAACCTGCTGCGGTTCCACGACCGATAGTTGTTCCAAAACCAGTACCTCAACCGGTACCGCCGAAGCCGGCCAAAACTTATACCGAACCAACTAAAACTTCACCTCTTATTACATCTACTGCATCTGGCAAGACATCACCCCAAACATCTTCACGGACGACGGCGCCCGGTCGTAAGTAATTCCAAACTTAGTCTTATCGATGGAGGACCTGCCCATGGTTAGTCAATCGATTGCTTGGCTTCGCCAGGCGGAAATACGCCCAACCCATAACCGATTTATTGTCATAACTCTGATATCCCTTATTTTTTCTCTAGTTATTCTATTTATTTTGGTCAATCAAGCTCATGCCGCACCTATGAAATACCAAGGTGTGAATATATCAGGATCCGAATGGGCAAGTCATCGAATTCCTGGACGATTCGATTACGACTATATTTTTCCAATTCCTTCGGAGATCGATTACTTTGCAAATAAAGGAATGAATATTATTCGTGTTCCATTTTTATGGGAACGAATGCAACCTACTGCTTATGGACCTCTTGATGCTACATATGCTGGTCGATATGATGCTGTTGTCGTTAAGGCGACATCACGAAATTTAGCTGTCATTGTCGACATCCATAATTTTGGAAAATATAACGGTCTGCTTGTTGGCACTTCAGGTGGACATCCTAATGCCGTATTTGCTGATATTTGGACGAAGTTGGCAACACGTTACAAGAGCTACCCCAATGTAATTTTCGGAATTATGACGGAACCAGTAGGTAAAAAACTTACAGCAACTACCTGGTTGGCTTCAGCTCAGGCCGCCATAAATGCAATTCGTGCTACAGGCGCGACCAACATGATACTAGTCCCCGGAGCCTATTGGGGAAGTGCCAATGAATTTGTAGAACTAAATGCGTCTCAAATGATCAAGATAACTGATCCGATGAACAATGTTTGTTACGACGTTCACCAATATCTTGACTATAACGGTTCCGGTACTCACAGAGATGCTTTGCCGCCGGCAGATGCCGTAGCCACACTGAGTGGATTCACAAGTTGGTTACGTGCTAATAACAAACGAGCAATGCTTACTGAGTTTGGTGTAGTTGCGGAGTCGGGACCTTTGGCTTCGCTGGCTGCAATGATTCAGTATATGCACGCAAATAGTGCCCAGTGGGTTGGCTATACCTATTGGTCGGCCGGTCCGTGGTGGTCAGATTACATGTTTGGTGTTGAACCAAGAAAAGGTAAGGACAGACCTCAATTAACGACACTAGTGAATAACCTGACGCCATCCCCGTAAGCGTCACGAAAAGAGAGCAAGATGAATAGGACACCACAGCGTAATCAATTAGGAGGCATAGTCATAGCTGTCTTCGTTACCTGCTGCCTATTCCTTGCTCTCTTCATTTTTGTTGGACAGTTTGGCGTCTATCTCGCAGAAAAAAAACGTGCTCAAGATGTTGTTGATGCTGCCGGATTGGCTGCTGCCAATGAGTTTTCCAGGATAATTATTAATGATGCCAACTTTGGTTATGTATCGCTGAGTAATTATCCGCCTATAGGCAAGGCAACGTTTGCCCCTGATGGTGAACCGTTGCCTGTCTTAGGTATCAACACTTTAATTGGTACTATTCGACTTGGCGCAGTTGTTGCTCGCGAGCTAAATAATCCGACGATGAAATATTTAGCGGACAATGACAGGTCGGCATTACAGTTGACGATTGAACAGTTGAATGATGCTTTGGAAGAGTCGCTCACAAGTTCGCATGGTCCAAGTCAGCATGACATTAATGGGGAAGTAGTTGATCCCTGTGATGCTGTTACGAAGTATTTGAATGCTCATTTGCCGGCTGATATGGAAGTTGTTTCCGTAAAGCTATCTAATGGTTGGTTAGCCAACGGAGGCACCACAACCATTCCTGTGCCTAAGCCGGAAAAAATAGCACAGGTGTCTTTTGGCGATTCGCTTGATGGCAAATATAAGGCGTTCGTTGATGTTGCCGTTGATGAGAATTCTTTTTCTTTTGCCGGTGTGGGTCCTCATTCGACGTTAGTGAATGCATCTGAATTTAAAGAGCCAGATACCGAGCACATAAGTTCAATCGTAAAACTCGATTGTGTAATTGGGTTGAAGAAAAAACCGCTTTTAGCCTACGGAGCTGATATGTGCTCCAAATTTAATTGTGTTGTGTGCTGTCAGCCTTATACACAAGCTGATACATCGACCAACGGTGCTATGACGGTTCGTTTTTCAGGAGGGCCTGTACGGGGACTTGAAGCTTGGAGCGATTTTTTGAATAGTTCTAATTTTCAAGACCATCAAGTAACCGCCTACGAAATAGTTGGCGGTGATTATCCTATCGATTGGAATTCGCGTATGAAACCAGTCCAATCGCAAGAGCCGGAAGGCACGTCACAACAATTCGCAGCCAATCTCTATTATTGGTTGAGAAACGGACATGTGCGAGCGCAGCTCGATTCCATTTTGTCTATGATCAATGAACCATTTAAAAATGGACCAGCTCAAGTATATGTCTATCAATTTGCCGATGGTGGAGCAATTTCTAGAAACATAATTTTAGGCAAGCCTTTTCCAACAGGAATTATCTCTGACAATCAAGTGTCTTCCGTTGCTGACACAAGTGTCGAAGGTGGAGTATCACCTGTAATTATCTTTAGGAACAACGTGCGAAATCTTGGTACGCAATATGGCGGCAAACATTGTGGACAGCCATTGGCAGGTTATCCTCTAAATTGGCAAGCATTGCATGAGGTAGGCAACGAGCAAGCATTAGGAACTCGCTTTGGACTCAGAAGTTCCTATGCCAGTGGACTTGCATTGGATATAGAAATTGGCGGCACGAAAAAGGAAGATCCTTACGCTATTCGTCGCCCACCACCACGAGAGATTTAGATATTAGGCCAACAAATAAATGTCTGCATGTACTTGTAGTTCGTGATCCGACGGGAGCCAAATGATTTGTCCGGGATCTAGTTTTATGGCAACTTTCTTACCATCCTGTATTCTGGAAGCAATATTCGCCTGGTTGATGGTAAGAATCAAATTGGCAAAACGTGCATCGCCTAGCTCAGCTTCAGCGATGGAGTCAATTGTGTCGCCTTCCTGGACAATGTATTTTTTGCGCCTATGCGATAACTTGTCGTCGTCAGCAGTTTCATCCTTGCTGTCGTCGCCGATTGCACTTGCAACACCTTGTCCGATGGCGCCTGTTCCGGTGATCAGAACATCGTCGGGACTAAGAATATTTGAGCCGGTTAGCGGTGTAAGTGCTTTACCGCCAGGTTTAACATCGGCTTGATCTGCTTTGTCGATGAAGTCGAGCAGGTCATTGAATGCCTTGCTTCCTGGTTGAATCTTGCCGGTGTCAGCTGTGTTGCCTGGACCTTTACCAGTCTGGATATCTTTTTTGTCATCTGCATCTTGTTTTTTGCCAGGCTTGTCACCAGCATCTGGGCTCGTTCCGTCAGCTTTGGTTGCCGATGTGGATCCATCGGCTCTAACTTGAGTGTCTGGATGCTTGCCTGGTTGATTGCCGGACATAATCACACGTTCACCACTGGTAGGTTGTCCGAGTGGGTTAAGAGGAGAATTCGTTCCGGGAATTTCCTGACCTGGTTTAATCGATGCACCGGGATGATGTGTGGAATCGAGACTTCTTGGATCTGATAGACGACCTTCAGATATTTTGGCGTCTGCGAATTTGACATCGCCTGTTTTTGCATCAACTGTTTTTATGTCGGGAGTCTTCACATCAGGAGTCTTGCTGTCCGATTTTGAATCAATTGACTTCGACTCTGTTGATTTCGTGGCAGATGCTCCAGTAGCAGTTCCTGAGACATTCGTTTTTGCATCTGGGGATTTGGCGTCGATAACCGAGTCTTTGGTGGGGGCATCTTTGCCCGGTTGACTTAAAACTTTGCCCGAGACAAACGATTCTGATAGCGGATGTGCTTTTTCAGGCGCGCTATCACGAGCTAGAGATGACTGAGAACTCGGTGCTTTTTGCTGAGGAATTATGGGTTTTGCCGACTCTTCCACCGGAGCAGCGCCGCCAAATTTCGGATAATTTAAGGCAGCGATTTGCATATCCTTGTCTTTGGATTCTTTGGCCAATTCACGATTTGTTTCTTTAAACGGCAGAGAGTAGTCTGCGCTTGCAGCATTAGCTGTTAAATGAGTTCGTTCTACATTCTGGTTTGGGGCTAATATATTTTGCTTGAAGGCTGGAGATGTAGATTCTTGTGCAACCAGGGATGGCTTAGCCTCTGGCTGTCGAGCTTCAGTTGCTGCTTGGAGCAGTGGCGCTGATGGATTTAGCGCGATTTGTTCTTTGCTTGCAATCGGCTTCTCTGCTGTTGGCAAAACTGATTGAGCCGCATCTCGCGCAGGTGTTCGATCCGGTTGTGGTTGTCCGAGACTGGCAATAAGTGCCTTGTCCGCTGGCGCCGAATTAGTTGCCTGCATTTTCGCTGGTGCTTCAGTGTTTTGAAGTGCTGGTTGTGCAAATGGTGTTGGTGGAGTCTGAACAATCACGGGTGCATCTGATACTGGTTTGTTCGACTTGAAAGGACCCAGATTGTTATCTAATGACCTTGTCGCCACCATCGGTTCCTGTGTACTACCAGCAAATAGGCTCGATGGTGTCGCTGCGTTCTGCACGGCAATATCTTTTTGTGGCGGTGCGCTGGCGACAATAGGTTTCTGTATTTCCGTGTGCGTTTGTGGCGCTTTCTCAAAGGAGCTAACTTCTCGATTGAAGGCAACAGCAGAAGATGTACCTGCCGATTGATTCTCAGAGGGCGAGGATAGAGCTAGGTGTGTATTCAAATTGCTTGATGAACGTCCTGAAGGTTCAGGCGCCGCGTCCAGAACCATCGTTTGAAAACTCGGTTTATTCTCACTCACCCAGTTTGTAGGAGCCTGACTGACAGAAACCTCCGGTTGTTGTTCGGTGGTTTTGATCAAGTTGTCTTGCAGAGCGAGAGGTATTGTGGGCTTTATAGGCGGCAGGGTCGCGATTAGCTGCGCGTCTGCATTGGCCGTCAAAGTTGACAGTTCTGGGACGGTCGCCTGAGTGCTTGTTGTATTGTCAATTGCTGCTTTGGGAGCTAGCGAAGCGATAAGGGGTGTGTAGTCTTGGACTTGACCCGACAGTGAGTCAGTCGTTTGTACTGGTTGTCCGGTACCCTTCTTGGGAAACTTACGAACGTCAGGCTGTCCTTCTTGACGCAGTCGAATGACCTCGTCTTGTAGGGCAGTGACGGTACCTTCGGTTGTTAATGGTGCTAATTTATCGGACGCTTCGATGGGCTGTGACAGGTTGAGCTTTTCTGGCAAGTCACTTTCGTTGGCGATTCGTTCGTTCACGTAGGTTTTTTTTTACATGGTTATCTAGGAGCCTTATACCCAGAAAGGCTCATGTAGCTTGGCTTTGTGACATTTTTATCAGCTTGAGCGATTATTTGCAGGTACGTGGAAATCACCCTGTGCGGCGGGTTTCCCCAATAGATTGTTAGATGGCTAATTCGTAATATCAAACCAGGAAATCACACAAGGGGTGAAGGCAAATGGATAGATTAGTAACAGAAGCAACTGGCTCGTTAGATACAAAATTGGCTGAACTGAGCCGTGTGTTGACTGACGCGACACTTGAGCAATCGTCTAAAGTTCAAAATGACGACCATATGCGACAGGACTTGGAAGGTATTCGCAAAGCACTTCGCGGCGACTATCAGCAAGCCGCAAGAATTCTTGCTGCTGAAAGTCAGATAAATTCCAGCTCTGATGTCCGGCAATGTAATAACGGTGTTGTGGCTTTGGCCAACACAATGTACGCCGTTAGTTTGATCAAATTGGATGATCAGGTGATGCTTGCACAAGCTGAAAGTCTTTTGAAATCGGAACGCATGCGTGACATAGCCGGCAAAAACAACCAAATACACGTGCAGGATTTAAATAAGCGTGCTTTACGTGTTGCCTTGCTCAAACAAGGGAAACATGATGAGGTTAAATACATTGACGCTGTAGAGGAAGTAGCAAAAGTTGCTACGATTCACGGACTCTCTTCAAAGTGGTTAAAGGAAGTCATTGAAGACAAATCTGGTCAAATAGCTCAAGCCGGTCATGATATGGCGAAAAAGCAAGAAGAGATGTTGAAAACATCCGACGCTAATCGACGTCAGCATTTAATGCAAGAACAAACCAATCTTTGCTATTCCAGCAATGCCGACAAAATAATACTGGAACAGACTCGCGGAATTTTGGCTGCATTGAATAGAGAAAATGCTGTAGCTGAGCAGCACTTTAAAGCTGCTTTCAATGTCATTGACCAAGATGATACGTTGAGAATTCCAGGACGTCGTGACAATTCAGTTGTGCATCATGTTGATCCGGAATACACACAAATAGCAAGTACGCTGTATGCATTCAGTCTTCTGGAGCAAAAGAAATTTGCCGAAGCTGAACAGCGCTTTGCGAAAGAAATTCAACGTGACCAAAACGGATCAAATAGCAGCGATTCCACAGTGAAGCGCTTGAATCAATTGGGTCTTGAGTTTGTGCAAATGAAATTACGCGGTCAAAGAACTGCTAAATTGCCGTTCCAGACGAAAGTGATAGAAATGGCTCCGGCTCCGCGCGCAGCAATACGCTAGGGTCTTAGGGAAAAGCTACGTTTACGGCAACTTGGACAAGTCCTAGCCAGCCGCCAATGAAGCCGCCGAGAATAGCCAGCCACTTAAGCTCTTGTTTGCAAATGCGCTTTATTAGTTGCTCTAATTGTTGAGGCGTAAATAAGTCAATTTTTCTGGCAATTAGCGTATACATTCCCAAAGCCGGAATGGCCTTTTCCAAAAGTTCACCAAGTTCGCGATCTAAGTAAGCATAAGCAATTGCTGCAGTATTTTTCTTGGCACGTTCAAGCCATTCCGTTGGAATTGATTCCGGATTGAAGCCGATGATTGCCGAGCGAACGGTGCCCATAGCCTCTTCTTCAATTTGTTTGACCGCATTTAAAATGTCATCGCGATGATCAAGCAAAAAGCTTTCAACGATTCTTACGGTACTTGCCTTTAATTCCGATATCTGTTGCAATGGCAAAGAGCGCAAATCAAAGTTTGCTATTTGAATAGCTAGTTGATCTCTTATGCCGAAGCGTCTTGTTAACTCACTAATGACTCGATGAGCTTCATCCGGTTCCTTCTCTAGGAAATTCCGCCATTCATAGCAGACTCTTTTAACGCCAATGATTTTTGCTAGTATGCGATAAGGACCCGATGTATGAGCTTGAATGGATTCATCAATTGCGCTTATGTTTTGTGGGCTCAACAAGGCAATTGTAATTTTGCGCAAGCGCTCTGGTGTGGCAATAGTCTCAAGAAGCTTATTGCTAATTTCATTGGCTTGATCCAAGGATATGCGCGTTGAAAGAATTACCTGATCGAAAATCTTTTCTGTAATGACGGCAACTCGACGCTCTTTGCCTTCTTCCAGTCCTTTGATAATTGAAACAACCAAGTGTTGCAATAAAGCAGGTGAAAGTTCTGCTAAATCAGTTGCCAGTCTATGCAGTTTAGTTGTATCGCGAAACTCTTTCAAGATTGCATTGAAGAAAATGTCAACGGCTTTGTATATATTGGCTTCTGTAACCAGAGTCTCCGCTTGCTCTTTAATGTCTTCGGTCGTTAAGAGCGTGTCCGTAATGGTGCCGGCTACCGATGTGGCAAGGATGTTGCGACGTTTAGGAAAAATGCCTGGCGTACATGGAACAGGTATTTTGGTGCCTGGGAAATACCACTGTTCATACGGACGGAATAACGCCCATATGGCCATCTCTGTAGCGACCCAGCCGTGGAATGCGTAAAAGGCCGGCGGAAATACGAATTTGAAAAATATAGAGGCTGCTGCAATTTCCACTTTGCCGTCCCCCTTAAGTTGTCGGCAGCATAATCTTAACTTGTAAATTCAATTTTTTGTGTGCGTGTAACGCCAGTGTCTGTATAATGTCGCTGTGAGTATGAAACGAATTAACCTCTTACTAGTCTTAAGCAGTGTAGCCGCCTTTTTAAGTGCGCAGCTCTTATTGCCCAATCAACAAGCGTTTGCTTTGTTTAGTGGTGACAAACATCTACAAACAGGGAAGGCATATCTTGATGAGCAAGCATATTCGTTAGCGTTGCAAGAACTAACAATTGCCGTAAAAGAGGACCCGGGTAATGTTATTGCTCACTGCATGAAAGCCTCTGCCCTGGCTGGTCTTGGTCAAGATGACGCGGCAATGCAAGAATTTATTGAAGCTTTGAAGTTGGATAACAAGAACGTTGAAGTCCATCGTGAACTCGGACTCTTTTATGTGAGAAGAGGCAGTTGGGAAGAAGCTGCACAACAGTTTCGTGCAGTTCTCGATGCTAATTCCGAGGATTTGATGGCGCATGGTAATTTAGGTCTTTGCTATATGCAGGTGCAGCAATACAGAAGTGCACTAGAGCATTTTCAATTGGTAGCCAAAAGAGATCCAATAAATATAGAAGCGCATCTCAATCTGGGCACAGTCTATGAGCTTAATGAGCAGTACGACGAAGCAGCTTTGGAATACAGGCGTACGATTGAACTTAATCCTAGACACTTCATGGCATATGTCGGCTTAGGCAAGTGCTTGTTGCGTCAAGGTGATGCTAAATCTGTAATTGCTTTGCAGAAGCGTGCAATTGAGATGTTTCCAAAGAATTACTGGTCGTACTTAGTTTTAGGTGCTGCCTATGAACAATTGGGTGACACTGAAAAATCTGAAGCCGCCTACCGTAGCGCCATCAAGATAAATCCGAAAGATCCCGGCTGCCGCATGATTTTGGATCGCATGCTCAAAAAGAACGTGGCTGCCAAGACAGGCGTGGACTTTTAGTTATTCATATCTAAAATGGAACTATTCCGCATACAATGGATGTCCAAAGCGCTATTAATGGATACCTAATCTATATATATAGGAGATATGTTTTGATTCAATTGCTATTGATTGCCGCGCTGGTGATTTTCTCTTGCCAACCATCGTTAGCCAGCCAGGAGTCCGAAGACATCCAACGCATGGTTACTCGCTATAAATTAGCCGTCGAGGCTAATCCGCAAAGCCTGCAAAACAGGCTGGAGTTGGGCGATGCGTACATAATGTCCGGCAATGCCAATGGAGCAATTGAGCAATTCCGTCAGGCTATAAAGCTTAGCGGCACGAGCGGAGAAGCTTATTGCGGACTGGCACGTGCGCAATTGAGAGGAAGAGACATTGACGGCGCTATGGAGACATTGCGCAAAGGCATGAAAGCCTGCCCGACAAGTTCAGAAGTACCAAGAAGATTGGGACAGTTGCTGGCACGAAAGCAGGATTTTGCCCAAGCTGCAAAAGTCTTTCAGCAGGCAATTAAGGTAAATCCCAATGACGGAGCAGCCCATCGTGATTTAGGCGCAGCTTTAGGTCTCAATGGCGATTTGGACGGGCAAATTCGCGAAGAGCGCAAAGCATTAGAGATAAGCGCCAATGATGCAGACGCCTGTTATTACCTGGGAAGCGCCTTAGTGACTAAAGGGCAAACGGACGAAGCTAAGCGTATCCTGGAGAAGTGCGTCAAGATTGATACGAGAAATGCCGAGGCATTGAGCCTTTTAGGTGCTATTGAGGCAGCCGGCGGCAATTTCCAGGCGGCAATTTCCCGGGAGCAAATGGCTATGAAGCTTGCCCCTAATAACCCGGAAGGCAAAACCAGGCTGGAAAAATATAAGGCCGGTTTAAGCAAAAAGGCTCACTAAAAAATCCGACACTGCTTCTTTTAAGTTTCCTTACGAAAATCTCAGAGGATTTTTGGCGGGACCCAGGAAATTCCGAAAAGCGGCAGTCAAGGGCATGGCAACTGGTTTTGCCACCTTATCCGACACCCGACAACCTGTGAAAAGCTTAAGCCTATGGGGGCTTTACTGGCTTGCAAATAGGAGCTTGAGGCAATACGATTATCGAGTTCACAGGACATGGACTGGCGTACTAACGTCTTATTTACTGTGTCTTATGTGTATTAGTTCTAAGTAGTGTATTCTCGAACGAGAGATTTTTTCGCCGATACTTCAATGAGGTTCATTCCCGTGGCTGACCGTAACGATAAATCGAGAACAGATAGTAAAGCTAACATCAAAGTAGTTGGTGTTGGTGGTGCTGGTTCCAACGCCGTCAATCGTATGATTGCCGCCGGCGTAAATGGAATTGAGTTCTGGACCTGCAACACAGATGCACAGGCTCTAGAGCTGGCAGCCGCTAAGAACAGACTGCAGATTGGTGGTAAGCTGACTCGTGGTCTTGGTGCTGGTGGCAATCCAACAGTTGGACAAAAGGCTGCTGAAGAAAGCCGTGAAGAAATCGCTGCCGCTCTTGAAGGTGCCGATATGGTTTTCATCGCCGCTGGTATGGGTGGTGGAACAGGAACCGGTGCTGCTCCAGTAGTCGCTGAAATTGCTCGCGAACTGGGCGCTCTGACAGTAGGTGTGGTGACAAGACCTTTCTTGTTTGAAGGTAAGCGCCGCATGAATCAAGCCGAAGGCGGCATTCAAGAAATTAAGAATCGTGTTGACACATTGATTGTCATCCCAAACCAGCGCTTGCTGGAAGTTGTTGATCACAGAGCTTCAATGCAAGAAGCATTCATGGAAGCTGATCGTGTGTTGATGCAAGGTGTACAAGGTATCTCTGACATCATCACAGTACCTGGTTTGGTTAACGTTGACTTTGCCGACGTTAAGGCAATCATGTCACAAGCTGGTTCTGCTCTTATGGGTGTCGGTCGCGCAACAGGCGAAGGCAGAGCTGTGGAAGCTGCTCGCAATGCCATCAACAGCCCATTGCTCGAAACAACCATCGATGGTGCAGCTGGTGTTATCTTCTCCGTCACCGGCGGACCGGATCTCACATTGCATGAAGTTCAAGAAGCAGCCAATGTCATTTACGAAGCAGTATCTGATGATGCCAACATCATCTTCGGTTCTGTTATCGATGACAAATTGCATGGCGAAGTGCTCATCACTGTCATTGCCACAGGCTTTGATATGGCTATGCAACCGCAAGCAAGAGCAGCTGCTCGCACTCAAGCCAGCACTTTGAGCGCTCCGGCTCCTCAAAGACAACCTGCCGGCGGCGAGTTCAAGAAAATAGCCTCCGACATTCTGGACATTCCGGAATTCTTGAGAGCAAGACAAGGTAAGTAATAAGGACGGACTCAATGTCCTTTGATGCGACTTACAAAAAGGGATCAGGCGAAAGCCTGGTCCCTTCTGTTATGCCTATTCGCGTTGTCGATGGGCGGATAGTGCTGCTTGACCAGCGCAAAATTCCTGAGGCGGTTGAAGATTTCGATGCTACAGCGCTTCAGGACATGTGTTTTGCCATCAAGGATATGGTTGTGCGCGGAGCGCCTTCAATTGGCGTTGCCGGGGCTCTAGGGCTTGCCTGGGAGGCTAAGCGCCTGGCTGAAGCAAGCGTGGGACATGAACGATTTTTGGCAAGTGTTGCCGAAGCAAGAAATACTCTTGAAAAAACAAGGCCGACAGCTGTTAATTTGCGATGGGGACTAGAACGCATTCATCGATTTGCCGAAGAGAAAGACGCAAGTGTCGGGACTATTGCCGATAAGATGTGTGCAGATGCTGAAGGCATGATCGTTGAGCATTTCAATATCAATAAGCGCTTAAGTGATTTCGGTGCACAGCTTGTCGGCAAAAAAGCAGGAGTGCTGACTCATTGCAACGCGGGATCACTAGCTACTTGCGGTTGGGGCACCGCTTTGGGTGTTATTCTTTCTGCGCGTTTAAATGGCTCTGACTTGACTGTTTATACTGCCGAAACAAGACCCAGGCAACAGGGCTTGCGTCTTACTGCGTGGGAATTATTGCAAGATGGTTTCGAGCCAATAATAGTCACTGATTCAATGGTCGGACACTTGATGTCTGAGGGAAAAATTGATCTGGTTGTAGTAGGAGCAGACCGAATTGCCACCAATGGTGATACCGCAAATAAAATTGGTACTTATAATCTTGCGGTACTGGCAAATTATCACAAAATCCCTTTCTATGTTGCAGCGCCTTTGTCAACAATTGATCCACTTATTGCAAGTGGAGTTGAGATACCAATTGAAGAACGTGAAGCTGACGAAGTTATTCAGCTTCATGGGCAATTGATGGCACCACGAGGTGCCAAGGTTTACAACCCGGCATTTGATGTGACTCCGGCTAATCTAATTTCTGCAATCATTACCGAGGCCGGAGTACTAAGGAGTTTCTATCAGCAGTCAATTAAAGAAGCGCTGCGCGAGTTGGTTGGCTGAATAGATAAAGTCAGTAACGGAAGTTAACTTTTAATTGTTTCCCCGACTGACTTATGGCATATTCGGAGTAATCTAGGCGATGGTCGGTATTGGGAAACGTATGAAGTTCAAGGCACTCTTCAGTCTTGCATTTATATCTGCAATAATTGGCTTTCAGCTGCAATCTGTCGCTCAGGATGCTCCGCAGGTGCAGTGCGGCATTGCCGATATAAATGTGGACAGTCAGTCCACGGTCGATGGCGGGCAAATAGTCGGCAAGTTGCTTGATAAGGTTCAAGGCTTGACCGATTATCAATATGATTGTTCGCAGGTGAGTTGGCGTACAGGTAAGCCCAAAGAGGCGGCTGCAAGGTTTTACTTTAAAAAGCCGGGTATGGTGCGCATTGAAGTTGTTTCTCAGGATTTTCGCAATGGCTCAATAATTGTCAGACAAGCCGATGGCACCATTAAAGCTGCAGGCGGCGGACTGTTGCATGCCATGCAAATGACGCTCGATGAAAATTCACGTATGCTGCGTCTACCTAGCGGTACTAGTGCTGTTAAGTCTGATTTTGCATCATTGATTTCAGACTTGCAGTCAAAACTGGCAAGTGGAGCTGTCTGCAAGGTGACTAAGGCACCTGTTGCAGCAACTACCTTGCACGGAGATGATTCAGTTGTAGTAATTGATGTCTTTGAAGGTCCGGATAAGAATGTGCGTACAGAGAGACTTTTAGTCAATCCGCACTCGTTCATACCTGTTGAGTGGGCGTATTTTAACAACGGCAAAATTTTGAGTACTGTTGCTTTTAAGAATTTAGTGACTAATAAAGGTGTGAGTGACAGCACTTTCAAGCTGTGACCAAGGAGAACGATATGTTTGGTGTCGGAAAAATGAAAGCTAAAAAAGGGTCAGCGTTTGCAATTGCTGCATTAATCGCCATCATTGCTTCCAGCAATACTTCTGCCTACGCGGACAAGGTGACCGATGCTAAGGAGACAGGAGAATATGTCGTGACGATGGGCGACATAAGAGATGTGGGACTTTGTCTCAAGCAGATACAGCAACAGGCCGTATTCATTTTCTTGGAAGCCACCCGTAAAGAATTACCGATCAACTCACCTGGTCGGATTATCGAACCAAAGACGCTGACAACTGAAGGGCTGAATTTTAAGGAAGACTACTTGCCGGCAAGACGTGAATGGCTGGTATTTTTCATTGGTTCGATGGAACCTCTCATTCGTCTCATGGGTAACGATGTGAAAGATGTTGAGAATGGTTTGTATGCCGTTTCCGTACCGAATATAAGCAAAGCTCAGTTTGATAGACGTTGGAAAGAATGGTCCGACACGGTTACAAATTTAAATATGGCACTAGATAAGATCAACGACTCGTTGGCTAATGAGACAGGCAACAACCAACTTGTTGCTAGTCAGGCAGTAGCTATTTATAACGATGCTCAAAAGTTGGAGCATTTGAGAATGCTGGTGCATCACTTAATGCAAGCGCATCATCACAAGTCAGCATCGGGCACTGCCAAGCCCTCAACCTAAATAGAATTTGAATTTAAGGGAACTTTTGGGCGACGGTAGCGTCATAGCTACTGTTGCCCTTGGCGTGGGTTTGGGAAATGGCTATTAATAAGGCACTCAATTTAATTGTTACTTTGGCATGTGTGGCTATCGCTGTGCCTTCTTGGTCGGCTGATGGGACAATGGCGTCCACCTATCAATCACCGACTAGAATTCAACGGCAGCCATATCAAGGTGGCGTAAGCCGAACAGGACTTAGAGCGCCTGTCTATGACAACGAGTATGTTCCACAGACGCAACGCGGACGCATGGACTCGGGTATTCGAGATCAGGGCTCGTTGGATAGTGGCGTCAGCGACCACGGATCTCTTAATTCAGGTGTCTATGACACGGCTCCGCTTGGTGGAGGTGTCTTCAATCGTGGACCAAGCAACTTTGGTGCCACTGTCGATATCGGTGGCACGCCGATGACTACGACAAGTCAGTTGCAGCTTTTATCAACGCGCAATGTGGCAATACTGGTTGATAGATCAACTTCCATGCATGAGAAAGATTGTCCGGGACATATCAGTCGTTGGCGCTGGATTCAAGACCAGGCAGAATTATTCTCCGAACAAACAGCCGGTGTTTTGAATGAGCGATTCACTTTGGGACTCTTTTCTCACAGCTATGATATATACCCTAATGTGAGTCTTGGACAGATGCGTCAGCTCTTCGAGCGAACGCACTTGAAGATAGGCACTCACCCGGAAGGTGCGTTGCGCGAAATTTTCGATGCTTACTTCAGAGGAGCAATGGGATCGAAACCCCTGGCAATTGCTATTGTCAGCGATGGTGAACCCAATGATCCGGAAAAGGTAGCCGACGTAATTAAACAGGCAACTTGGCAGATGAGGAGCCCAGATCAAATTGCCATCACATTTTTGCAGGTCGGTCACGACGGCGGAGACAATCTGCGTGAGTTTGATCAGCAATTACGCAGGCAGGGCGCAAAGTACGATATCGTCGACTGCAAGAGTTTCTACGAGCTGCAGAGACTTGGCTTACTTGGAGCACTTGTTGCTTCCATCAAGGAACACATGCCGGCCGTTGCTAAAACAGCTCCACCAAAAGCCAAATCCAAACCAAAGATTCCGGCGGTTAGACCAGCAATGCGGCATAGGTAAGTGCAATTACAATTGAATATATATTCAATTTACTGCGGGAACATTGCCTGAGCATGCTCGTCCAAGTGGTTGTTTCGAATGTAACGATTTTGGGTAAAGGGTTGATCGTGTTCGAAAAGTCTGTACAATAACGCGCTTGTATTCATTGAGCGCAAAGGAGGATCTTCACCAACACAAAAACGCCCAACTTTCAGGAAGGCAATTGTCCAAAACTGATTAAAAAGGTAAGCGTTTCGTGTACCCCGCAAGATTGAGTGTTCATCAGTGTTTCAGCACTGTGAGCGTTTGAATCTTGATCCTTGGTAATTACAACTTTCGACTGGCTTGGCGACAAGCGAGAGGGGGAAAGAAACATGTTTGGACCACACTTGATATTGGAAGCTTACGGATGCCCAACAGAACTTTTGGCAGACGTCAGCCGCATAAGTCAAATACTTGACGATTACCCTGAGCAATTACAGATGACGAAGATAATGCCTCCGTATGTCTTTAAGTATCAGGGAACAGTTCCGGAAGATTGGGGTGTAAGTGGCGTGGTGATGATCGCCGAGTCGCACATCTCTATTCATACCTTTGCCGAGAAGGGCTTTGTAGTTCTCGATATCTTTTCCTGCAAGGAATTTGATGTCGAAGCTGCCATTGAGAAGTTTGCCGGCGTATTCAAGCCGCAAAGCTATGAAAAGCGTCTCTTGCAGCGTGGCTATCACTTCCCGAAGGACATGAACAAAGTCACAAAGATTATCGATAAAGACCGCGTTCGCTTCGCCCACGCGCAGTAACTTCTCGGAGGGGAAATGAACTATTTTGGTTTAGAGGCCGAATACGCCTCGCAAGATAACGCCGCCGTGGCTATCGTGCCCGTGCCGTATGAGCTGACAACAAGCTACGGCAAAGGTACGGAGCTGGGACCGCAAGCAATTCTTACTGCCAGCCAGCAAGTGGAGTTGTTTGACGATGAACTCTGGAATGAACCGTACAAGGTGGGCATTGAGACTTTGGCGCCTATTAAGCCGGCTGCTGTCAATGCCTCGACGGAAAAACCATTTGAGGAGCTGCGCACCGTAGTTGCACAAGTTCTTCAGAAGGGTCAGTTTCCAATAGTTCTCGGCGGCGAGCATGCCCTCAGTCTAGGGCCTGTGAAAGCCTGCATCGAGCGTTATCCAAATCTCTCTATATTGCAGATTGACGCTCATGCAGACTGTCGCAAGTCCTATGAGGGCAATCCCTACAGCCACGCCTCTGTCACCTACCAGATGCATAAGATTCTGCCGTCTGGAGCAATCACGCAGGTGGGCATTCGCAATGTAAGCGCAGAAGAAGTCCAATGGTTTAAGGAAGAAAAGCCGCAAATCGAAATCTTCTTCGCGCACAAGCAAAGTGAATGGGATTTTGCCAAAATAGTGGACACGCTGACAGATGATGTCTATCTGACGATCGATGTGGATGGGCTTGATTCTGGAATCATGCCATCAACCGGTACACCGGAGCCAGGTGGCATGAGTTGGCAGCAACTCACAGAACTCATTCGAGTTTTGTGTGCAAAGAAAAACGTGGTGGCGGCCGACATTGTAGAACTTTCGCCAATTGAAGGGCTTCATGCTCCTGATTTTCTGGTGGCGAAATTGCTTTACAAACTCGTCGGATACAGATTTGCCGACAAATTGAAATTGATGGAATCGGATTTTGTAGGGGCGCATTGCATGCGCCCGAATAAGTAACAAAAGACACTGGTGTAGCCAGAGATAAGGAGGTGCAGGAAAATGACAACAACAGCAAAGGTGGCTGAGAAAACGGCTATGCCGAAAGTAAATAGCAACTGGTCGGCAGTAAAAGGATTTATCAAAGACCATTTCCGGCACTTCAATGCTGCCGCAGTTATTGAAGCAGCCGATGGCTATGTCGCTCACTTAGACAATGGCGGCAAGATGTTTATGACTTTAGCTGGAGCCATGAGTACAGCTGAATTGGGCTTGTCTCTCGCTGAGATGATTCGCCAGGGTAAGGTGCACGGTATTTGTTGTACGGGAGCCAATTTGGAAGAAGACATCTTCAACTTGGTTGCTCACGACTATTATGCGCGCGTGCCCAATTATCGTGATCTCTCGCCTGAGGAAGAAACAGCTTTGCGCGACAAGGGAATGAATCGTGTCACTGATACCTGCATTCCGGAAGACAAAGCCATAAGAGCAATTGAAAAACAAGTTCTTTCGCTCTGGCAAAAAGCCGATAAAGAAGGAAAGAGTTATTTTCCATACGAGTACATGTATCAGTTGATTGAAGGTGGACTTATTGAGCACGCCTTTCAAATCAATCCGGAGCATTCATGGTTAATTGCTGCCTGCGAGCGTAAGCTGCCAATTTACACTCCAGGTTGGGAAGACTCCACATTAGGAAATATCTTCATAGCGCACGTTATGAAGGGTGATATCTCTTCGTATTCAGTAGTGAAATCCGGACTTGAGCAAATGGCGCATCTTGTTGATTGGTACAAGGAAAATAGCGTTGATTCGTCAATTGGCTTCTTCCAGATTGGCGGCGGTATTGCCGGAGATTTTCCAATCTGTGCCGTTCCACTTATTCGACAAGACCTGGGAATCGACTGTAAATTCTGGGGCTACTTCTGCCAGATTTCCGACAGTACAACTTCCTATGGCTCGTATAGCGGCGCTGTGCCAAATGAAAAGATCACTTGGCACAAGCTCGAGGCAGATACCCCACGTTTTGTAATTGAATCGGACGCAACAATAGTTGCGCCTCTTATCTTTGCCTACGTTCTGGGCTAGTGCCACGACTAGGCAATTTTCATGACGAAACGATAAAAAGAGGGCGATGGTGATATCGCCCTCTTTATCCTATGGAATAACTGGATTACTTGCTGGTCTTTGCAGAAGCTTTTGCAGTATTTGTTTTCTTGGTTGTCTTAGCAGACTTGCCGGTTGATTTAGTTGCTTTTGCTTTGCTGCTTTTTGCTGTCGTAGTTTTGATTCTCGGCAGATTTACATGTTGCAATTTCTTCTCCAGCTGATCAAGGCGGTCGTTAATTTGTTGACTAACGTTTTGAACGTTGAGAACACTTGCCAGAGCCTTCATAGAATCAGCCACCACTTCCATCGGCTCGATGCCTGCACCTTTGCCGCCTGTTTCTTTTTCCAGACGCTCAATCACCCACATGCGGGCGAGTACGCCTGCGCCGGTGCGTTTTTGTGCGGCGACACGATTAAGCAGTTCCAGCTTGTCGGCATCGAGGCGAAATTGAACGCTGCCATCTTTGCCTTGAATGGAAATATCTTCCGATGCATTTTTCTTGTCCACTGAGATTTCCTCTTCTTGTCCGAGAAATTTTACGATGGTTCCTGATATTGCTGACATATTGTACTCCTCATTGGTGGATGTAGATATTTTGGAGACTTATTTGATTTTGTAGGGCGCATTGCATGCGCCCGTTTGCCTTGTGTCACCATGTAAGACAGTGTAATACTCTGGCATACAAGTGTCAAGAAAAGGGATGCCTTTTATCGCTTGGCGTCCCCGGAAAGAGGGCGCCAGATTGGCTTAGCGGAATGTATCTAAATGATCACTCAAGTCCCATGCTGAAGCTTTTGCGGTGCCACGGGGTCAGTCCGAATTCCTTAATGGCTTGCCGATGTTTGGGCGCGCCATATCCTTTATTGCTTTCCCATCCGTAGTGCGGAAATTCTTTGGCAAGTTCGTCCATGAGATTGTCTCTGTGAACTTTGGCAAGAATTGAAGCCGCGGCAATTGATGCTGATTGGCTGTCGCCTTTTACGACAGTCACCTGACTGTCTTTTAGTTGGGGAACGTATTTGTTGCCGTCAATGAGAAGAAGCGCAGGAGTAGGAATTGAAAGAGCCAGGCGCGCTCTTTTCATAGCCAGCAAGCTGGCTTGCAGTATGTTTATAGTGTCTATCTCTTCAACGGTTGCTTCAGCAATTGCGTAGACAGCGATGGATTTGATTATCTCTGCAAGTCGAACACGCTCGTTGTGCGGTACTGCTTTTGAATCATTGAGAGTCGACAATTCTTTTGCCAGGTCACTTTCCGGATCAATTGGCGGCAGACTGACGGCAGCCGCCACAACGGGTCCTGCCAGCGGACCCCGACCTACCTCGTCTAATCCGATTACTTGCAAGGTGGCTGTGCCACCAGCCGATAGCAACGGCATTGGGTTTTCCTGTCTTCTTGCCCACAGAGGAGTTTGTTTCATCGGCCAAATAAATTTGCTTGGATGCGGTGCTCCATAGAAAAATTTGTATACCTGTGCATCAAATTCCAGCAATTTGCCAATATTCTCAAGACTTGCTGCTTTGATTTTACCCATGGTGCTTGTCTCCGGCTGGAGGTATATCGAGTATTATTCTGCCGAGGCGTCCTGCACGTAGGTCATTGAGCAAAATGCCTGCTGCTCGATAAGTGTCTGGTCTCGAGCCTGATGTAAGACATGATCTTATAGTGGCAAGTGCTGTTAAATTGCCTGCACCATTAGCGAATGCTTCGCCATAGGCCTTTTCCAGAATGTTTGGATAATTGGAATGAAGAGTTTGAATGCTTTCTTCGGCAGTTTCTTCAATGTCATAGTGACTGTCCGGCACAAGATTGAGCATTGCCAATTTGCTTGCCACATCTTTGCTCAAGGCAGTGATAGGCAAAATTCCAGGTGTGTCCAGTAGCTCTAGTTGCGGATGTACGCGCACCCACTGCGGACCTTTGGTTATTCCAGGCTTGTTGCCCGTATGAGCTTTTTTCTTGCCGATTATCCAATTGATGAGACTTGATTTGCCGACGTTGGGCATGCCGACGACGCAGGCGCGAATTGGTCTCGGCAAGAGTCCCTTTTTGATGCGAGCGTCTTGCTTATCCTTGGTGAGTTTGACTGCCTGGTCGATGAGTTTATTGCGACCGCCCATTGTTTTTAGATCGACTGGGACAACGAGACTAAAAGTTTTGCCGAGCTCATTTGCCCAGTTCTTCAATCGGACAGGATCAGCCAAGTCTTCTTTTGCCATTACGAGAATGCGTGGTTTGTTGCCGAAGATTTTGGTTGTTTGTGGGTGCGCGCTGGAAATAGGAACGCGAGCGTCCCGCACCTCAAAAATAAGATCAACCCATTTGAGTTGATCTTGTAATTTTTTGAACGAAGGCATGCGCCGCCGCCTCTATAGAGTCAAATTTAGGCTTCTGCAGCTTGTGGAGCTTCGACTTCACGAGCAACGCCGAGGCGCTCTTTGATACGTGTTGCTTTACCAGTGCGCTTACGCAAGTAGTAGAGCTTAGCGCGGCGAACATGACCACGGCGTTGAACCGTAATCTTTTCTACGCGGGGTGAGTGGACTGGGAATACACGCTCAATGCCAATTCCTTGGAACACACGGCGAACGGTGATTGTCTCACCAGTGCCGGCTCCGCGGTGCTTGATGATGACACCTTCGTAGCCCTGAGTACGTTCTTTGCCGCCCTCTTTGATTTTGACGAATACTTTGACCGTGTCGCCCACGTCGAACTTGGGCAAGTTGGTCTTCAGTACTGGGGCTTCAATTTCTTTTAGTATCTGATTCATATTTCTAGGTCCTACGGGTCCTGGTGCCTTTGTGTATATAAAGCGAATGGGTATTTTAACATGCCAAGGCTAGCGAAGTTATTACCAAAGCGCTACGTAACGGGTTTCCTTAAGGAGCTTATTATAAAATCTTGCTCAGAAAGCGCTCTACATCAAGGAAGCCATAATCTCGATGAGGGCATCTTTGCCCGGACGAAGCTCTGCTTGAGTGAGACTTGCCAAAGGCTTATCCACTGTATGGAGCATCTCGGTCAAAGAGGTCTTCTTCTCGTCAATATATAGAAGGCCGGTCAGGAATTGTTTGTCCTGATTGGCTTTATATATTGTCGTCATGGCTTGGAAACGATCTGTTGGATCGTAGTCCTGATGAAGTTTTTTCAGCACAATGTGCGAACCATCGTGCATTTTTACATCAATTGTTGAGCCCGGCTCATAGTCGGCAGCGATTTGCTCGTAGAAAGGAATATAGCCAATTTCATGCAAAGGCATCTCCGTTTCTTTTGCGCGCTTGTAGCTCTTTGTTGATGATTCGTGGTTATTGAATGTGACGCATGGGCTAATCACATCAAGAATGGCTGTGCCGTTGTGCGACAAGGCAGCTTTGAGGAGCGTGACTAGTTGTTTGGGATCGCCTGCAAAGGAACGGGCAACAAAGCTGCAACCAAGTTCCAGTGCTAAACCGCAAAGATCAATTGGTGGGAATTCGTTTACGTCGCCACCCTTGGACTTCGTGCCGATATCGGCTGTGGCGGAGAATTGTCCTTTGGTTAAACCATATACGCCGTTGTTCTCCACTATGTAGACCAATGGTACGTTGCGACGGACGATATGGCAGAACTGTCCTAGTCCGATTGAGGCTGTGTCTCCATCTCCACTTACTGCCATTAATGTAAGTTCTTTGTTGGCAGCTGAGGCACCCGTTGCAATTGAGGGCATGCGTCCATGTACTGCGTTGAAGCCGTGTGAGCGGCTCAAGAAGTAGGCAGGAGTCTTGCTGGAACAACCAATACCGGAAAGCTTAGCTACTTTATGCGGTTCGAGCGCCAATTCGTAAGCTGCTTTGATTATCTGGCTTGTGATAGCGTCGTGACCGCAACCATCGCAGAGTGTCGAGGGCGAGCCTTTGTAGTCGGCTTGTGTCAGTCCGAGTCTATTTGTTGCTGGGGCTTTTGCTGCTGTTGATTCAACCATTTCGAATTACCTCTAAATCTGTGAAGTGCCTTATCTTTCTTCGGCCATTATGGCGTCAGTGATGAATCTGGCATCAATAGGCAGTCCATCGTAGTGCAACACTGACTTGAGTTTGGTTGCGTATTCAGGCAATTCCATTGTGATCAGTTCACGAAGTTGCGCGTCTCTGTTTTGCTCAACCACATAGATGCGATCGTAGCTTTCCACAAACTTTCGCAAGTCCTCGGTAAACGGAATTGCTTTCAGCCTGAAATAGCTTGTGCTGATGTTTGCTACTTTCAGCTGATCACGACTTTCCATAATTGCCGGGTTGGATGAACCAAAGGCGATTAAGCCTATTTTGGCGTCCTTCTCCGTAATTATTTCCGGCTTCGGAACATATTTACGAGCAGTGTCGTATTTCTTGTTCAACCTGTTCATCAGATTTTCGTAGTCATCCGGACGCTCGGTGTATTGAGCCTTCTCGTTGTGACCACTGCCTCTGGTGAAATAGGCAGCAATAGGGCTATTGGTTCCCGGCAATGTGCGGTATGGAATTCCGTCGCCATCGACGTCCTTGTAGCGGGCAAATTCACCAAGTTTGTTCAATTGTTCAGCGGTAAGCACTTTGCCGCGGTCTAGATCTTTAGTTGGATAAGGGAATGGGTTAGCCATCCAGTTGTTCATGCCGATATCGAGATCGCTTAAGACAAATACCGGCGTTTGGAAGCGCTCGGACAAATCAAAAGCGTCCATAGCCATTTGATAGCATTCTTCCACTGAACCGGGCAGAAGAACGATGTGCTTGGTGTCGCCATGCGAGAGTTGGTAGGCGCTAAACAAATCAGCTTGCGCTGTACGTGTTGGCATACCGGTAGACGGACCGACGCGTTGTACATCGAATATTACTGCTGGGATTTCAGCGAAATAACCGAGTCCGACAAATTCAGACATCAAGGAAATTCCAGGACCTGATGTGGTGGTCATTGAGCGAGTACCTGCCCAACCGGCTCCCAGAGCCATGCCTATTGCTGCGAGTTCATCCTCAGCTTGAATAACGGCAAAAGTTGCTTTGCCGTCTTTATCTTTTCTGTATTGCTCCAAGTACTCTTCCAATGATTCAGCCAAGCTGGAAGATGGCGTAATCGGGTACCAGGTAACAACCGAAACTCCGGCAAACACACAACCGATAGCGGCGGCGGCATTGCCGTCGATGATAATCTTGCCCTTGGTCAAATTCAAGCGCTCAACTACATAAGGGTCAGCTTTCTTGATGTTTTCTTTTGCCCATTCTCTGCCCTTATTAACGGCAGTTACGTTGAGATCAATGGCTTTTTGTTTGCCTTCAAATTGGCGGGCGATTGCTATTTCTACTTCCTTGAAATCGAGATTGATGAGCTCGCCGACAACACCAACGTAAATCATGTTGGTTAAAAGCTTTCTGAGTTTTATTTGGTCAGTGGCTTGAGCAGCCAATTCCGTGAATGGAACTTGGTAGTGGTGAACGTCGGAACGGATGGCGTCTAGCTTTAGTTCAACAGGGCTTACGCAAACGGCACCTGTCGGCAGACTCTTCACGTCTTCAAAAGCTGTCTGCGGGTTCATCGCAACGAGAATATCTACTTCTTTCTTTCTTGCAATATAGCCGTTCTTATTGACGCGAATGGTAAACCAGGTTGGCAGACCGGCGATGTTCGATGGAAACAGGTTCTTGCCGGATACGGGGATGCCCATCTGGAAGATGGAGCGCATCAACACGTTGTTTGAGGATTGGCTGCCTGAGCCGTTAATTGTGGCGACGTGGATAGAAAAGTCGTTTACGATGCGGCTCTTGTCCAATGTTTTTTCACTCTCGGGAGCTAAACTTGTCACGTTTAAATACCTTGGGACGGATTTATAGATTCCATAGTTTAGCAACTGACTTAAGCTAATAAGTCTAAATACAAGATTCAATAAGAATTAAGCACCCACAGAAGTGGGTTATCAAGCCGTGTTGCCAATAGCCTCTAGAAGTGATCCAGCTCCAGAAGCGGGCAAGGTTGCGCATCGAGCCAGTTTTCAACGGCGGGGTTAAGCGGCAAAAGCATCGGTGCTGCCCAATCCCTGTCAACCAGTTGAGCGCACTTTTGTTGACCGGCTGAACCTTCAAAACCGCGAATCTTTATGAGTCCGTTTTTACTGGCGTAGGCAACAACTTGAGACCAAATTTGAGCTTCGTCCCCCACTATTTCCAAAACGCGCAGAGCCTTAGAAGAATTTTCGATGAGCGCATAAGATGTGAATCCATTGGTCGCATTGTCGAGGGTCAAAAGCTGCACGCCAGGCCATTCGCTGGCGGCAAATGTGTGAAAAAACTGTTCTCTGGCAATTTTGTATCGCCAGAAAAGCTCACTTCGCTGACAGCCGAATTGTCGACGAGAAAGGAATCGATTATAGCTACGGGATAGTGAAGGAATATGTTCTTCTTGCAGGGGCGTGACTTGCGCGCCAAAAGTAGAATCAGTTTCAGGAGTGGATTCAAAGTTATAGGATCCAAGTTCGATGAAACCAAGATGTGTATAGAAAACCGGTCCAATATCGCTGTAAAGCAACAGCCCATCCATGTTTTCTTGGCGAGCCAATTCAATAACACGTTGTATAAGTGTGCCGGCAAAACCCTGTTGACGATGTTCTGCCATCGTATATACAGCGCCGATCCCACCTAATTGGAAGTCTTTGCCTTTGTGGGATATACAAATGGAATAAAGCTTTAGGCTGGCAACGATTGTCGAACCTGACCTCAAGAGAAAATAACGTACATGCTTTTTGCCCCAGGGGTGTGTCAATTGGTGCTGCACCAGTTGTATGAACTTGTCGCGACGAAGACCGCCGGACCAGATTGTGCGCGTTTGTCTAACTATTTTCAGAATGTCCTGGTTGTTTGCTTGCTCTAGTTGCAATGTGGTCATGATGAGTGTTTTCAAATCTTCGTGATGGCGATAAAACGAGACTACACTAATTTGCTTGGTTCGTGATGCCCTTGTTACAATGTCCATCTCAATTCTTTTTGGACGACCTGTGACCAAGACCAGTGCCAGGGGTAAAAATGCTTTTCGTGGTAAGAAATTTACCGCGTACTTAGCTCATATCATTAGTCCGAAGAATGCTTCTGCATTGACGAACATTCCACATGGTGCGTTGGTCGTTGATGAAGAAGGAAAAATTGTTGAAGTCGGTGAATGGACCAAACTCAAACGCAACTACGATGGAATGGTGCGCGTGGTTGACTATGGGCAAAAGATAATTACTCCAGGTTTTGTTGATTTGCATTTGCACTTGCCGCAAATTACGCAGACTGCAAGAACTGGTAAGACTTTACTTGGATGGCTCGATAGCTATGTGTTTCCAGCTGAGGCGCGTTTTGCCGACAAGCGTCACGCACGCAAAATTGCTAACTGGTTTTTTGATGAACTAGCTCGTAACGGCACGACCTTAGCCAATGTTTTCACGACAGTCCATAAAGATGCAACTGATATTGCATTTGAGATTGCAGCCGCTAAGGGTCATCGTGTAATCATGGGCAAGGTGCTGATGGACAAGAATTCACCAAAAGCACTTACTGAAGATACTGAGACTTCACTCAAAGAAGCTGAAGAATTATGCAAGCGTTGGCACGGCTACGACAACAATCGCCTCATCTATGCTTTCATTCCGCGTTTTGCCATTACTGCCAGCAAGGAATTACTTTCAGGTTGTGGCAAACTGTGGAAAAAATACAAGGGTACTTATTTACACACTCACCTTGCCGAAACCAAAGACGAATGCGCCTTTGTCAAAAAACAATATCCATCGTCTCGTAGCTATGTAGATGTCTATGCCAACCATAATCTCACCGGCAAAAACAGTATATTTGCTCACTCAATATATTTGGACGATAAAGATCTTAGAGCCTTGAAGGAAAGTCAATCATCACTTGCGCATTGTGCCAGTGCCAATTTCTTTTTGAAGAGCGGATTTTTCCCTTTCAGTCGTATCAAGAAAGCCGGAATTAGATTCGGACTTGGCTCTGATGTTGCCGGCGGTCCGCAAATGTCTTTGTTCTCTGTTATGAAAGATACCGCGTACATGCAGATGGATCTCTGGATATCACCTAGAGAATTATTCTATTTGGGTACATTGGGCGGCGCCAAGGCAGCTAATTTAGACAAAGTTGTCGGCAGCCTCGAAGAAGGCAAAGAAGCGGATTTTGTTGTTATTGATCCGACACGTAGAACAGGTGTACCTAACGATATGTTGGGTCACAACGTAGACGAAATTTTGTCCACGCTTATATACTTAGGCGACGATCGCATGATTGTCTCAACCTTCGTGCGTGGTCGCAAAATTTTCGATGCAGATAAGACAACTTCGACAGACAAGACTTTGCGTAGTACTAAATCAGCCGGCAAATTGAAGCTGGCATAAACAAGGGGGCATATCGTGGGACAAGCCAAAATAGACACACTTTATTCGCAAGAGCAAATTCAAGCTCGAATAAAGGAGCTTGCCGCTGAGATAAGCAAAGACTATCAAGACAAGGAAAAGCCCGTTGTTATAGGCGTTATGAAAGGAGCCATAGTTTTTTTGGCTGATCTCATTCGCCATATCAAGACTCCCGAGCCACTGCAAATTGAGTTCGTCCGTCTATCCAGTTATGGTGCTGCAACTGAAAGCTCCGGCGTTGTGCAGACCCCTTATCTTGAGTTGCCCAATATTTCGCACCGTCATATTCTCGTTGTGGAAGATATCGTTGACTCAGGTCGCACGGCGAAGTTTTTCATGGAGTATCTGCAGGGACAATTTGCGCCTAAGAGTTTAAGACTGGCTGCATTTTTGGATAAGCCATCTCGTCGTGTTGTGCCGGTTGATGTCGATTATGTCGGCTTCAGTATTGATGACTTGTTTGTTGTAGGCTACGGTCTCGATTACGCTGAAAACTACCGTGAGCTGCCTTTCTTGGGCATCATGAAGAACGGCGCAGAGAGCTAGGCTTCAAACTTTTCCATTTGTTTGATTTGATGAAGTGTCCTATAAACCCTTAGGATTCTGAACCAGTGCGTGGCACAATTGAATAGAGATTCTACTTTGCCTGGAGGCAAGCTAATGGTTATTTGGCAATTCCGGTTTTTTCTTTCGGCGGCTGCTTTAGTTGCAGTCTTGGGTTGTGCCCAATTTGCTCTAGCTGACGAAGCTGCTCCTCCAGCAACTGCCGAGTCGACAACTGACAGCAACAAAATGCTGAAAGGCGGAGTGCGGGGAGCCGTGCTCATCATGGAAGACGGCTTGCAGAAAATGGGCGAGTCTACTTCAGAAATTCAAAAATCAACTCAGATGATGATGACGGAAGTGACACGCAAGCAGACACAAACAATTCGTTCACCCAATGTACTGCCGGGTGGCGTCGTCATTCAACCTTTTCCTGGTCCATCAGGCACGATTCAATTTGGTGATCTGCCGCCACGTAAAAAGAAAATGGATTATTTAATGAGTCAATTAGAGTATCACTTTAAACTTCTATCTAATGAAGTTGATGCTTTAATGATCCCTGAAGAGAAGTTTCCTTCAATTGCTAATGAATGGAATCAGATAGTTGCACTTAAAAAAGAAATTGGCGACAACTTCGACCAATTGCGCGGATTAACCGCAGGCAAATCCTACGATAACGGCAAAATAGGCAAGCAGGCGCTGTTAATCTACGACAAGACCAACGCCATGGACAGGCTGCGCCGGCAGGTCATCAGGACCGTGGCGACCAACAATTAATCTAAAACGGGGCGGGATTTACGTAGCCTTGCGGTTTTCCCCACTGTTGCGGTGGGGCGTGGCAACCTATGATGAGCCAGAAGGCACCCCAAGGAAACCCCCTGACCATGGACATTAAACTAAAACTCGCTGAAGAGCTCATTGAACATAACCCTGCATTAGCAAAAGCAGGAGCCAAAATGCTTGAAGAATCCGGCATTCTGGGTGGCGCCTTGAAGTTGGTTACGAAAGAAGCTGAGAAGCTTGCCGGTAACGTCGAGGTTAGAAAGGTTCTTTCGACAATTACTCATATCTTTGAAAATGAGATTCCTTTTGAGTCTCACTTTGTAAAAGGGAATTTTGCTAAGTCTATAACTGTTTGTCCGCGAAAGTTTTACACGATTGAGAATCCGAGCGGTATAACTCAACTCAAGAATCTAAGTTCCGGCGGTAGTGGTATGGGAATGGAAGTCTTAAAGCATAAAGCTGCGCCACATGCCCTTGTGGAACAGTATCCGCATTTGGCTGAAAAAGGTGTTCCCAATTGGTTTGAAGGCAGTGATGATTGGCTGTATTACCAAGCCAACAAGAATTTCCCAACAAAGGTAGTGTTGAATGATGCAGGCAAGTTGCATGCAATTGAGTACCAGGATGAAGTGATGGCAATTGCTGGTCCGTTCAAGGGACTCACTGGAAAACGATTTGAAATTAGTGAGTTGACTGACGGCACTAAGATGTCGAAAATGCATTTTCTCGGTGGACGCCATCTCAATGGGCATCATGATGAATATGAATATCTATCCGGCACGTCGAAAATTCAGTGTCGTGATTTTGCCGGTGCGGGCAAGAGACTAGATGTCAATGAGAAAATCCCTGAAGACATTCAAGGATTTGAGCACTGGGTCGCTCGCGATTATTGGAAGTTCTAGATATACATAAAAGCTGGGGCTATGCCGCGCCGGCTTGGACGGCGCAGCAATGACTCCCAGCAGGACCCGAGACTTGAAAGCTTGGCATGCCTCTCCCCGACGTTTGGCAAGTTGTGCTTTAGTTGTCTGAGTTCTACTTACTAATACGTTTTAAAAGCCAAAAAGTTCAATTTGCGAGATTAAATCGTAGGTCCACCATAGGCCAGCCTTGACTTCGCCAACATAATGTTCAAATCAAATTCCTCTGTGGAATCGGGCTATGACCGAATTCAAATTTGGCGACAAAACAACAGTAGTACGTATTAACATGCCGGAGAATGAGGCTTTTGCTCGCGCTGTTCTTGAGGAAACCTATCGCAATTACACTGGACAATCAGGACGGGTAGTAACTGGCGAGCAGTTAACTAGAGATCCAAAAGCAGTCGGTACGCCTAAGTTAATTGAAGTTATTGCCGACACATCAGGTTCAATGAATTCAGACTTGAATGGCGAAAATAAAATAGACATCGCCAAATTGTTGCTATTGAATGCTGCTAATCGCATTCTTGATTTGCCGGTTGCGGCAAGAACAGCAATCATGTTTCGTATTTTAGGTAACACGAGTCATCTGACGCCGCATTGTCGTGAAACAGAATTGATTCTTGGGCCCGGACGACTGAAGGATATTGAGCAGTACAAAGCCTATGTAGACAAAGTCCTTTCATTGAAGGCCGGTGGTCCAACGCCGCTGACATGGACTCTAATGGAAGCTGACCATGATTTATTCATGCGTTATGGCGCCTACAAATGCACTCGCGACATTATTTTAGTTAGCGATGGAGCAGAGACCTCATGCATGAATCATCCTGAGCAACCAGCTCAAGTAATGCGTCAGAAGGGGGTAGATATTCACGTTACTGCAATCGGTCTTCGAAACGATCAGGAAGGGACTACTCAATTAAGTGGTGTCGCGAGTCCCGGCAAATTCAACGATACAGAGATGCTAGCCGAAGCGACTAAAGGAGCTCCATATGTCGGACCCAATCCAGCAAGCGAGTTTGTCAAAGGAAAATATGTATTCCCATCTCCGGGACAGAAGTATGGTGAGTTGAAAGCGACGACGAGTCTTGACGGCAAAGTGCTGTTGCCGAAAAGGGGGAACTAGCATGTCTGATGAAACTGACAAGTTCATGTTCAAGGTCGAGTCTTCAGGTATTGAGAATGCGGAATTAGTTGCCCAAGCATATCAACCTAGTTCGAAGAGGCTTAACGGTACCATCACTAAGACTGATCATGTGGGCATGCAAGGTCAAGCGCAATTGGATACTTCAAAGTCAGGCAAATATTTCGAAGGACAAAAGGCCTATGTATTTCTTTTGGATGCTGACGGAAACGGTTTCCCCGATCAAATGACTGGACCATATTCCCTCATATACACATTGCCGGAGTCAACTCAAGCTGGACCTGTTCATTCCAGAGTTGGATTTATGAATCCTGCTGCTACTCTTGCAGAAGGTAAGAGTGAGACTGCGCCTAAAGATGAGCATCGCGTCAAGAAATTTCACTTCGAGGGCACCATTACAATTCCAAATGTGAAAGTAACTCAAGGCTCCTTGGCTGGAGAGACATTTACAGTGCAGTTCGATGAACCCAATTTTGAATTTCCATTTATTGAAGAAGGTCCGTCAGACACCAGACTTCATAAGGTTACGGAGCAATGGGTGCCCGCCAGAATTGTTCCGAAGGAAAAGTCTCCCATCGATCCAATGAGCGATGGTTATCTATTTGTCGACGAGTAAGTCTTAGGAGATTGCTCGCGCAATTCCAAATGCTGCTGCTGCCGCAATGCCGCCAGTGAAGACAGTTTGCAGGGCGCTGCGCAATGGCTTTGTGCCGGTGAAGCGTCCTTTGACGAAGCCGAAAATGAACAATGCTACAAGGGTAAAACAAGCAGAGATAATCAAGGCTGTTTGCGAGTTGGAAATTAGCATATAAGGCAATAGCGGAATGAGTCCGCCGGCAATATAGGCTCCGGCAATTGTTGCAGCGCTATTTCTTGCTCTAGCTGGCTCTGGTTTTTCAATACCTAACTCGAAGCGCATCATGAAGTTGACCCAGTCTTTAGGGCGTGTTTGAAAAGCGGCAATAATGGGGGCTATTTGTTCTTCTGTAAGCCCGTATTCGCGGAAAATCTCTCTGACTTCGTGTCTTTCAGCCTCAGGCTTTTCTACGACTTCGCGTTGTTCGCGTTTGAGTTCGCTCTCGTAGTGCTCGGCATCGCTTTTGGCTGCTAGATAACCACCTAGACCCATCGCTATCGAGCCAGCGGCAATTTCAGCCATACCGGCAGTCACAATAATCCCTGTTGTGGCAATGGCACCTGTTAGACCTGCCGCCAGAGCAAAAGGGACTGTTAGACCGTCTGCCATGCCGATGACGATATCTCGGACAGTCTGACTGGCTGTAAAGTGACGCTCTATGTGGTGGGTTTGTGGCACGATTTACCCCTTATTCAGCTGAGGTTATAGCACGGCGAAAGCCCCAATAAAATGCCCATGGCAACGCAATATAAGAGGCATATCAAGAAGAACATCTTGGAAATCGGCTAGAATCGCCAAATTGAACAAATTGGAGGGCGGGCTAATTATGCAAGGGGGTTCTGTGATAAGTAAGGCAGCCGATACAAGTGCTGATGTGAAGTCTCATTCAGATGGCCGCATTGAGCTTCTCAATCCAGAGACTTTGCACGCGAGCGCTCTCTACAATGAAGACTTAGCACCAGTTCCGGTAGCGAAGCGCAACTGGACGACATACAACTATGCCGCTCTCTGGATTGGCATGTGTGCAAGTATTCCAGCTTATATGTTGGCCTCAGGTCTTATTGCTTCGGGCATGAATTGGTGGCAAGCAATTCTCACTATTTCATTAGGCAACGTTATTGTTCTTATCCCCATTCTTCTTAACTCGCATCCAGGTACCAAGTACGGCATTCCATTTCCAGTCTTTGCACGTGCAAGTTATGGAACCATAGGTTCAAACTTACCGGCCTTGATGCGTGCTGTTGTTGCTTGCGGTTGGTTCGGCATTCAAGCCTGGATCGGCGGACAAGCCCTCGACACATTTTTTGCAGCAGTAATTCCCGGCTGGCATACAATGCTTGGTGGACCAGTCGGTGGTCACACGCCAACAGAATGGATCTCTTTTGGACTTTTTTGGGCAGCCAATATCTACATCATTTTCTGCGGCATGGATTTGTTGAAGAAAGTGGAAGGTGTTGCAGCTCCGTTTGTATTGGTTATGACTCTAGCTTTGCTGGGTTGGGCGATAACGGAAGCTCACGGCTTTGGTTATTTGATGACGGAGAAAAGCAAGTTCAATTCATTGGCTGAATTTTTGCCGGTGTTTATTCCATCAGTCACAGCAATGATCGGTTATTGGGCGACATTGTCTTTAAACATGCCTGATTTCACTCGCTTTGGTCGCAGTCAGAAAGAGCAAATTATCGGTCAGGTTGTAGCATTGCCTACGACAATGACTTTATTTGCTGCTATGGGTGTAATTATCACCTCAGCGGCTGTGGTCATTTATCCACACATGAAGATGTCTGAGCTTTGGGATCCGGTCAAATTGATTGGTCAATTCGATCAACCGTTCGTTATTGCCATTGCAATGTTCACAGTATTCGTGGCTACACTTTCCGTGAACATCGCAGCTAATGTTGTATCTCCGGCAAATGACTTTGCCAACGCATTTCCAAAGTACATATCTTTCCGCATAGGTGGACTGATTACAGGTATTGCCGGCATCTTGATGCAACCGTGGCGACTAGTGGCTGATCCGTCAGGCTATATCTTCACCTGGTTGCTTGGCTATTCAGGTGGTTTGGGTTCGATTGCCGGTGTAATGATTTCAGACTATTGGCTGGTTCACAAAAAACAATTGATACTCAAAGATCTCTATCAAACGAAAGGCGTCTACAGATTTGCCAATGGTTGGAATTGGCGCGCAGTTGTTGCAACCCTTGCTGGTTGTGCGTTAGCTTGGGTTGGACTTATTGTCCCTGCTTTGAAGCCGCTTTATGACTATGCCTGGTTTGTCGGCTTCTTTGTTTCATCGGCAGTCTATGTTGTGTTAGTAAAAATTGTGCCAGCAAAGAAGGCGTAGAGTTACTACGTCAGTAATTATGTGAGCGAGCGGCTGCTATTGGCGCATGGAACTTGATGGCAGACCTAGGAAGTCGCGGCCGACACGTGAGTCTACATGCAAGCCGGTCTCATCTATCGTAACGTCAGTTTGGGAAAGACAACCGGATGTTCTGCAATTGGCCGGATCATAACACTCCCAGGCTCCGTGGAAGTTCGAGTAAATCGAACCGTTGGGTGCGCGGAATTCAGTTACGTGGTGATCGTGGTCTTGTTGCAGGATCTTGAATGATCCTGGTTGCCCGCAATACTTAAATTCGATGATTTGACCAGCTATGTCATAGGCCATTTGGTCGCCGGATGCATTTGTATTAGTGCGGGAAAGTGTCAGCTGCTCTCTTGGCTGACCCTCTCCTTCACCTTCTTCGTAATTCGACATAGGAGAGCTCCTTATTTTGGCTCCTATTTTTGTTATATCGGATCTCGTATGGCTTGGGTGGTTTTTGTTCAACAGTTAATATTCTTACTGGAAATCCCTAGAAGGTATTAGCGGATTGCCCTGAAGTTGTGGGAGTTCTTCTATATGATCGGCAATGACATTGGCTACTCCTTCATGTAATTGCAGTTTGCCGGTTATAGCAAGAAAACTGTAGTTCAAAATGACTTTGCGGTACTTATCGAAGATAAAGGGTCGAATGACGACATTAGCCGTGCCTGTTTCGTCTTCCAGAGTAATGAAGACAAAGCCTTTGGCCGTGCCTGGGCGCTGGCGGCAAATGACACCTCCGGCAACTGTGATGACATCACCGTCTTGACCTTTTACAACATCCAGGCAAGAGTAGATTTGTCTCTCCTTTGCCCATGAACGATAGAAGGTCATAGGATGTTTGCTTGTGGAAAGACCCAGAGTGGCATAATCGGCAGACATTGTTTCCAGCTCGGTCATCTCCGGAATTAAGAGTTGGATATGATCAGGATCTTTAGGTGGCAGAAGTTTTTTTAGAGGCTCGTTTCTTTGTTGTTTCTTCGATAATGCAAGTACAGACCAAAGTGCCTGACGGCGTCCGTTGTGCAAAGTCTCAAACGCGCCTGCTTTAGCTAAAAGTGTCAGTGCCTTGGGTCCAAGACCACTTCTTCGGCAAACGTCTTCTGTAGATGTAAAAGGACCACCCGTTTGCCAGGCATCTTTCAAAAACTTTTCGGCTTTGGAACCTAGTCCTTTGACATATCGAAGGCCGACGCGTAGGGACAATTGTTCCAGCGTGCAGTCCCATTGGCTGTGGGCTAGATCAGGAGGAAGTACTGTGATTCCATGGCGTTGAGCATCGCGAATGAGAGTGGCTGGACTGTAGAAACCCATTGGTTGAGCGTTAAGTATGGCGCAATAGAATTCTGGCGCATAATATTTTTTGAGATAGGCAGATGCGTAGACCAAAAGCGAAAAAGAAGCGGCATGGCTTTCCGGAAAACCGTAATTGGCAAATGCTTTTAGCTGGTGAGTAATTGTTTCAATAGCTTCTTCAGAAAAGCCGTTTGCCTGCATGCCGGCCGACAAGTCCGCACAAATCTTGGCCATTTTTTCGTGCGATCTTTTATGACTCATAACAATGCGTAGTTGATCTGCCTGCATTGGCGTAAAGCCGGCTGCAACTACAGCTAAGCGCATGCCTTGTTCTTGAAATAAGGGTACGCCTAGGGTGCGTTTTAAAATTGGTTCAAGCGATGGATGGAGATAACTTACTTCCTCTTCGCCGCGCCGGCGCCTTACATAAGGGTGAACGATATTGCCTTGAATAGGTCCGGGACGCACTAGAGCAATGGAGACAATGATGTCGTAGAAATGTGTTGGGTGAAGCCTCGGCAGAATATTCATTTGCGCGCGGGATTCAAGTTGAAAGACACCTATCGTATCGGCTTGCTGAAGCATCTTGTAAATATTTGGATCGCTCATATTTAAGTGCGCTAAATCAAGATCATAATTGCGATGTTGTTTGACAAGCTTTACGGCTTCTTGAATCATCGTCAGCATGCCCAGACCAAGCAAATCAATTTTGATCATGCCTGTTAGTTCTAAGTCGTCCTTGTCCCATTGAATGACGGTTCTGCCTTCCATGGAAGCCGGCTCAATTGGCACAAGTGAGCCAAGTGGCTCGGCAGCAAGGACAAAACCGCCGACGTGGATAGATCTATGACGAGGCAAATGGTCTAATCCGGCGACGACTTTGAGAAGCAATTTCACTCGTCTGTCATCAGGATCAAGTCCGGCTTCGCGTGCGCCGCCTGCAGCCAGTCCTTGAGCTGCGTCAAGCGCTTCTCGATAATGGGACTGTTTGGCTAATTTGTCGGCTTGTTCAGGAGCAAAGCCTAATACGCGCGCGGCGTCCCGCACAGCAGATTTTCCTCGATAGGTGGCAATTTCGCAGACCATAGCTGCATGTTCGCGTCCGTATCTTTCGTAGACATATTGAATTACCTTTTCTCTTTCTTGATGGGCAATGTCTAGATCAATATCAGGTGGTCCTTCGCGCCCTTCTGAAAGAAAGCGTTCAAAGAGAAGTTCCATACCAATTGGGTCAACTGCAGTAATTGAAAGGCAATAGCAAACGGCTGAATTAGCTGCCGAGCCACGCCCCTGCACGGCAATTCCTTTAGATTGAGCAAAGCGAACTATATCCCACATGATCAAAAAATAGGGAGCCAATTGCAAACGTTTGATAACAGCCAATTCGTGATTGATTTGATCTATGTGCTTGTCTTTGAGGTGCGGATAACGATGTGTGGCTCCTTCCCAGACTAATTTGCTGAGGAATTGATCGTGGGTTGTGCCGTGAGCCACTGGAAATGGTGGCAATGCAGGTTTTAAGGCGCCCAGGCGAAAAGCGCAGCGCTCGGCAATGCGTACGCTATTTTTGATGCCGGTTAGATCATGCCGCCAGAGACGAGCCATGGCTTCCGGTGATTTCAAATACCAATTGCCGTTTGGGCGCAGGCGCCTGCCGGCTGTTTCAAGAGTCACTTCATGTCTTAAACAAGTAAGCACATCATGAATGATTCTTCCGCCGGGACTTGCGTAGTGTGCATTGTTGGTTGTTACCCAGGGGATTTTTAGACTTTTGGATAGTTCTAAAAGTTGCCTGTTTAAAAGTGCTTCTTGTCTTAGTTCGTGATCCCAAAGTTCCAAGTAAAAGCTATCTGGGAAAATATCGCGCAATTTATTGGCTTGCTCATAAGCAATATTGGAATCTCCTTTAGCAAAAGCCGAAGGAATGCATCCTTTTGGACAACCGGACAGGGCTATTAGTCCCTTCGAATTATTTGCCAATGCCTCGTAACTAATTTTGGGACTGCCTCTGGGTCCTTTTAAACGTGCATTGCTCAATAATTGGCAGAGATGTTTGTAGCCGTCTATGTTTTCGGCTAATACAGTCAGATGCGAGTCATCTTCTAAAGTGAGTTCTGATCCAATAATTGCTTCAAGAGAGAGTTCTTTAGCTGCGTGAGCAAAACGAGGAATGCCGCCTAATTCATCATGGTCAGTAAGTGCCAGAGCTTTTAAGCCGATGTTTTTAGCGCGGGATACAAGATCTTCCGGGTTGGAGGCACCATCAAGCAAAGAAAATGCTGAATGACAATGTAATTCGGCATATTCTATTTTGTTAGTCATAATAGCCTTCCATGTACCAACTACTTTTGCCTTGATTTATGTGCTCGGTTAATAACATCAAGGAAACACCGGCTTCTTTGTATTGTTGCGGCTCAGCTTCAGCCATGTAATAGGATTTATAGACGGCCTTTTCCCACCAGAGTCCTGATAAACGATCAGGGATGGTTATCTGATTGATGCGATACCATTGCCCCTGATAGGCAATAGCGCCTGGCAATAAGCCATTGAGTTTTACCAACACAGGAATTGGTTCTTTGTGTTGTTTTAAAACTAGATTTGCCGCATTGCCTTTGCTGTTGTTGTAGACCTTCAGGTAATTATTGCTCAGTGGCAAAACAGGATGTTGTTCATCAAGAACCGGTACCCAGACTCCTGCGTGCTCAGGTATGTATTGATCGTTTGCCAAAGGCTTTACGACGGCATTTTCGCCCAGACGGGTATTGAAGCGTTGCAGCATAAGAAGCAGTGCGGGTGAGATATCATCCTTGTTGTTGTCATCTGCTATTTCGTCAAATTCTTGCTGTTCCCAAAGAGCGTTAGTAAAGCGGCTTACGGCAAGTGTAATTCCTGTGTATTCGCGCATGAGAGGTTTTGCTTCCAGGGATAGTTTTAAAACTTCCAGAAGGAATTTGTTATTACCCGAGGGACGCAGTAGCTTAACAGGGCGCTCATCGAATTTGTCATTGTCGTTATAGAAGGCGATAGTCAACTCTTCGACCGCAAGATCTTCTTTCTTTAATTGAATAAGCAGCCTGTCGATCATGGATTTGAGGATAAATAGAGTCTCGTTAAGAGCTTCCATTGGGGCGCCAAGTTCAACTGAACATTCGAAATGTTTTTCTTGCGGGGGAAGATGTGGTTTGCGCTTGTCTATGCCTTGAGAAAGATTTATGGCAAATAAAGCTTCTAAGCCAAAGCGTTCGATAAGTTCAGGCACAGGAATTGCCAATAATTGGGACATTGTCTTAATGCCAAGATCCGAAAGAGCCTCTTTCATATCGAAACTAATTGGTAAATGCCAGATGGAAAGTGGGGCTAAAACATTTCTGTCTTGCCCTTTTTGCACCACGTGCCAGCGTTTGTTTTTCAAACGAGAAGCAACCTCAGCTGCAAAAGCACTGTCGGCGACTCCTACGTGGGCATTTACAAAACCAGCTTTGCCGGCAGCTTTAAGAAGATTGCGGCAGAAAGTAGTTTCGCCGCCCAAATGGCTTAGTCCGGAGGCATCCAGTAAAAATGTGCCTAATTGGTCTGCTGAGACTTTAGGTGAGCACAAGACAAATTCTTGAATGAGTTTCTTTTGCGCTTCTTGATAAAGTTGAGATTCGTATTTGCGAAAGACTAATGTGGAACATACTGCCTTGGCTTCCGATAAACGCATGCCGGCAATAATGTTTTTCTGACTGGCTTTGTCAGAGCACATGAAAATCTTTGATCGACCATTGCCTTCCGCGTTGTTGTCGAGGATGACAAAGGCAGTATTTTTCAAATCCGGTTCATGCTTTTGGTGTACGGCGATCTGGAATTGAGGGATGCGTAAACAAGCAATTCTGGACATATTGACCGCCCTCCTCGTACGGGGTAATTGCCAAACTCTTGGACATGCCGTCTTTAGAAACCAATAAATCTGCTGCCGGCAAAATTGCTGTTATGCCGGACAGACCTTTTTGATTTAGGGTTTTGTTTTGAGAAGTAACTTTCTGCCAGGCAAAAGAAAAGCGAGCATGGCAACCCCAACTATTGCTTTGGGCAAAGCTATTTATGTCTTTGAGGATTAACAGGGCTGTTCGTGATTTATCGAGTGCTCTTTGTAAGCGAGCATGATGGCGGCTTTGATTGTGTGCCGTAGTTTTATCTGTTGCTAAATCAAGTATCACTACATCAAAGGCATGTGAACGAATAAGTTGTTCGGCTGCCCATACGGCATCTTGTGTTTTGTTGTTTAGACGAACAGCCCAAAAGCGACCTTTATAAGGATCTTGATTGAGATAAGCCCAATCACTGGCAAGTAATCTGCTTTCAATATCAATGTAGGCAACATTGAATCCGGCAGAACACCAATTGCTTATAAGATTGCGTAGAAAAGTTGTTTTTCCTGAAGACGTTGTGCCGAGCCATTCTGTAATACGCTGGCGGCTGAGTCCATTTATAAGTCCATGATCTATTTCCGGAAGTCCAGTTGAGATAAGCTTTTGTTTTCCGTGCCGTTCATCTAAGTTATTGCCGGAAATCCACTTACCTGGAAAAAGATGTTCAAGGTGTTGTTTTAGTACAGTGACTTCATTGCGAATATTCATGGTTATTGTCTTTCTAGATTGTTTGATGTACGTTCCAATTCAAGAGCAAGTTCCTTTTCTGTAGGTAGATAAAGCATGTATTTTGAGGCAAACAATTGCTTGCTTTCTTTTAGTACTGAATATTTGGCAATGGTCTCATTTTTCTTAGCACAGAGAATCAAGCCAATGGTTGGATTATCGCTTTTGAGTTGGTACAAATCCTTGTACATGCGAATATAACTGTCCATTTGCCCAATATCTTGGTGTGTAAGTTTGCCCATTTTGAGATCGACCAAAATAAAGCATTTAAGGAGATAGTTGTAAAAAACAAGGTCAACATAAAAGTCCTCATCTTCAAAACGTAATCGTTGTTGTCTAGCAACAAAGGCAAATCCTTTGCCAAGTTCCAGCAAAAACGATTGCAAATTATCAATTATTGCTTGCTCAAATTCTGATTCATGTAGTGGAGTAACGTCAGGTAAATTGAGAAATTCAAGGACAGTGGGTGATTTTAGTATGTCCTCAGGTAATAATACTTGTCTCTTAGTATCGCGTTGAGCTTGTAACATGCTCTTCTTGTCTTTAGTGACAAGCAAGCGCTCGTAGTAAAACGAATGGATTTGCCTCTCTAACTCTCGGACGCTCCAACTACAAGTTGCTGATTCTTCTTCATAAAACTGTCTTGCCTTATCCTTTTCGATACGCATTAATGCTCGATAATGAGACCATGTAAGATTGGGGCGAAAACCCATGAAAAAGCTACCCGTTGGGTAGCTTTTTTGTTTTTGGTTTAATTGGCTACACGGTGTGTAGCTAATCTCAGGAGTCCTATTACTATAAACAAGGTAAAATTGCCGAAAATTTTTCAGGTTTGGTATGGAATATCCTTGCCCGTAGCGATTAGTTAGCTGTTTAGCTAAATCTTCAATAGTTGCTTCCCCATATTTCGCTTTGGTTTTGCCGGCTTGCAATTCCTGCACAATTTCACGACCAATTAACCAGTAGGCAACAACCATATTGTTGTTTACTGCATGTACTACATTGGTTTTTGCCTGTTCAAGAATAGAGACAACTCGCTCAAACAAGTGCCCTTTCCTGGGTTGTATAAGCTCAGAAGATTTGTTTTTTTTACGTATTGCAGGCGGTTTTCTTTTCATTTTCCTCTATAACACCTGCTTTTTATCTTGAGTGTGCTTTAAAGATTGTCCACACACCGAGTGGACAATCTCACCAAATTCATACACAGCTGCCGCTGCGTAACCTGGAATCCAGGTTACGACAAGTTGGGGATCTTGGTGGCAGCAGTGTCAGATTGAGCCTGGAAGTGTCCAGGGCGGATTGGAATATAGGGTGGGGCTATGTCAATCTGATGAAATCAGAATACCATACGCAGGTATGTGTGTCAACGACAAAAATGGTTGCAGGCGTACCCTTTTGGGGTATAATAGTCCCTTAGAAGGGTACGTAAGTACCTGAATGGGGTACGAAAAGAGCTGGAAATCATGTACAAAGCACTATTTGGCAGCGATGTTGCCGAACAATGCCTTCTCTACATAGGTAATTATGGTGAAGGCTACATCAATGGAATAGCTAACACATTTGACCTATCCAAAGGGCAAGTACAACGTCAACTGGAAAAATTGGAAAGTGGTGGCATTCTTGTCAGTCAGTTTTCCGGCAATACCAAACTCTTTCGTATCAATCCAAGACTGGCAATAAAAAATGAATTGACTGCACTCATTGAAAAAATGCTTGCT